>JBIJCD010000424.1:0-3364 GCA_044344895.1 Pirellulales bacterium
TCGGGCTGGGCCAGCGGACGGGCCAGTGGACGGTGATCATGATCGCCGCCGCGTTCTTCCTGGCCGCCGCCTGGTGCCTGCGGTTTCTGGCGGGGGGACGGGCCGTCTACGCCGTGGGGTCCGACGCCGAGGCGGCGCGGCTGGCCGGCATGCGGCCCCGGCTGGTCGTGTTCGCGATCTTCGCGGGCATGGGGGCGATCACCGGGCTGGCGTCGCTGCTGAGCGCGATCCAGTTCGGCGTCGTCGACCCCAACTCCGGCGTCGGCCTCGAGCTGCAGGTGATCGCGGCGGCCGTGGTCGGCGGCACCGCCATCTCGGGTGGACGTGGCACGCTCCTCGGCACGCTCATCGGAGTCGCCTTGCTCGGAACGATCGGACCGGCGCTGGTCTTCCTAGATGCCGAGCCGCAATGGGAGAAAGCCGCGCAGGGGCTGATCATCCTCGCCGCGGTGGCCACCGACGCCTTCGAGGGGAGGAAGCGGTGATGGACGCCCATCCTAGCTCCGCGGCTCCCCCGGCCACCGCCCGCGCGACGGGAAGGTGGACGTGGCCGATCGGCTCCGCCCAGATCGGCCTGGGGGCGCTGCTCATCGTCGAGCTCGTTGTCTTCGCGTGCCTGGGCACGAACTTCGCCACCCGCGACAACGCCTTCGAGATCGCGCGGCTGAGCGTGGAGATCGGCCTGCTCGCCCTGGCGATGACGCCCGTGATCATCACCGGTGGCATCGATCTGTCGGTGGGATCGCTGATGGGCCTGTCGGCCGTGCTGTTCGGCAAGCTCTGGCGGGACGCGGGCTGCCCCATCGGCCTGGCGATCCCCGCCACGCTCCTCGTGGGCACGGCCGCGGGCGGCCTGAACGCCGCACTGATCACGCGGCTGCGCATCCCCCCGCTGATCGTGACACTCGGCTCGTTCTCGCTGTTCCGGGGCCTGGCGGAAGGGATCACCGGCGGCGTCGACAACTTCACCCGGTTTCCCGAGAGCTTCCTGTTCCTGGGGCAGGGATACCTGTGGGGCGTGCTGCCGCCCCAGCTGCCGATCTTCATCGCCGTGGCCCTGGTCTTCTGGCTGCTGGTGCACCGCACGACGATCGGCCGGGCGTTGTTTGCCATCGGCTTCTCGGGCGAGGGCGCCCGCTACGCGGGGATTCCGGTCGACCGGCGGATCGGGCTGGTGTATCTGCTGTCGGGATGCGTCGCCAGCCTGGCGGCGATCATCTACGTGGCGCACCTCGGCCAGGCCAAGGCCGACGCGGGCACCGGGTACGAGCTGCTGGCGATCACGGCGGTCGTGCTCGGTGGCACGTCGATCTTCGGCGGCCGCGGCAGTATCCTGGGGACGCTCCTGGGGCTGTTCACGATCGCGATCCTGCAGAACGGGCTGCGGCTCTCAGACCTGCCCGCGGAGCTGGCCGGCATCCTCACGGGAGCCCTGCTCCTGGCCGCGCTGGGCCTCGACCGGCTCCGCTCCGGTACGGGGCTGCGGTCGTCCCATCCGGCCGGTCCGGCACACGCCTCGTCGACCCCACCCTTTTCCCCTGAAGATCTGACCGTGAAGAACTCACAGCTCGCCGTCCTCTCGGGCGTGATCCTGCTGGCGGCCGGGCTGATCGCGGCGAGCAACTGGCTGCTGGCCCGCTCAGTCGTCCACTCGATCGCCCAGGACGTCGCCGCCCGCGGCGGCGGCTCCCCGGCCGCCGCACCGAAGCCGGGTCGGCGTGTGACCGTGGCGATGATGCCCAAGAGCAAGGGCAACGCCTATTTCGTGGCCTGCCGCAAGGGGGCGGAGGAGGCTGCCAAGGAGCTGGGCGTCGACCTGATCTGGGACGGTCCGACCGATCCTGATCCGGCCAAGCAGAACGAAGTGATCGACAACTGGATCACACGCGGCGTCGACGTGATCGCCGTGGCTGTCGAAAACAGGGCGGGAATCTCGACCGTCCTCCGCAAGGCCCAGAGCCGGGGGATCAAGGTGCTCACCTGGGATGCAGACGCCGAGCCTGATTCCCGGTCGTTCTTCGTGAACCAGGCCACGCCCCGCGGAATCGGCGAGACCCTCATGGACAACGCGGCACGGATCCTCGGGGGCGAGGGCGAATTCGCGATCATCACCGCCTCGCTGACGGCCGGAAACATGATCGACTGGCAGAAAGAGATCGAGAAGCGTCGTGCCGACAAGTATCCCCGAATCAAGCTGGCGGCCTTGCGCCCCTGCGACGACCTGCAGAAGAAGGCCTTCGACGAGACGACCGCGATCCTCAGCGCCCACCCCGACGTGCGGGTGATCATGGGCATCTGCTCCCCCGCCCCGCCGGGCGCGGCCGAGGCCGTGAAGCAATCCGGACGCACCGACGTGAAGGTGCTCGGGCTGAGCCTCCCGAACATGAACAAGCGGTTCGTCCACGAGGGGATCACCGATTGCATCATCCTCTGGAAGACCGCCGATCTGGGCTACCTGACCGTGGTCGCGGCCGACGCCCTCGTCAGGGGCACGCTCCGGGCCGGGGCGGCCGGGATCGAGGCCGGGCGGCTCGGAAACATCGGCATCGAAGGGGACAACATCCTCCTCGGCACGCCGTTCACCTTCACCAAAGAAAACATCGACCAGTTCGATTTCTGATCGGGTCTTCCGCGGCGGTCCGCTCCGGCGGGCTCCGCTCGGCGAGCCGCCTCTCGATCTGCTCCCCACGGCCGTCACGGATTGCGTTCCTCTCCAGCGGACGACGCGTGGAGCGCTTTCCCCGCCGCGCGGCGGGCCGTTCCGCCGCCAAATCGGCCGAATCCGGCCGGGGATCGCCTTGACCCCCGCGCTGCCCGGCCACGACAATCCGGCGGAAAGGTATCCGACACCGCCATGCAACAGCTCGAACGCCTCTGGGACGCCCTGTCCAACGCCGCCGCCGCCGCCGGCTCCCGCCTGGAGCGGTTCATCACCGGCCTGTTCGGCTCGTCGAACGCGCGGTATCTGCGGCGGCTGGAGCCGCGGATCGAGGCGATCAACTCGCTGGAGCCGAAGTACCAGGCGATGTCAGACGCGGAGCTCCGCGGCCAGACGGCCGAGTTTCGCCGGCGGCTGGCAGGCGGCGAGACGCTCGATGACATCCTGGTCGAGGCCTTCGCCGTCTGCCGCGAGGGGGGCCGCCGGTTCCTCGGGATGCGGCACTACGACGTGCAGCTCATCGGCGGCATGGTGCTCCACTCGGGGGCCATCGCCGAGATGATCACCGGCGAGGGCAAGACGCTCGTCGCCACTTTGCCGGCCTATCTCAACGCGCTCGACGGGAAGGGCGTGCACGTCGTCACAGTCAACGACTACCTCGCCCGCCGCGACATGGAATGGATGGGCCCGCTCTACATCGGGCTG
>JBIJCD010000056.1:0-12479 GCA_044344895.1 Pirellulales bacterium
GGGGTCGGCGAGGTCGTAGCGGTAGTGGGGCGAGTGCTCCGGGCGCTCGATGGTGAAGTCCTGCCAGCCCGGGCCGCCCATCGCTAGGTCGAGCGTGCCGGCCGCGGCCAGCACGGCATCGCGGATCGCCTCCGCCTCGAGCTTCCGCCGCTGCTGCCGCCAGAGGAACCGATCGTCGGCGTCGATCGCAGCACACTCTTCCCGCACGCCGCTGGCCTGCCGGTAGGCGGCGCTGGTCACGATCAGCCTGTGGAGGCTCTTGAGCGAACCGCCGCCGTCGCGGAACTCCGCCGCCAGCCAGTCGAGCAGTTCCGGGTGCGTGGGCGCGGCCCCCATTCGCCCGAAGTCGCTCGCCGTCGCGACGATGCCGCGGCCAAAGTGATACTGCCAGACGCGGTTGACGATGCTCCGCCAGGTGAGCGGGTTGTCGGGGCTCGCGATCCAGCGGGCGAGTGCCGCGCGGCGGTCCCCCTCGGCATGATCCGGCGGCAGGTCGAACCGGGCCGGCAGCGTTTCCACGGCGGCCAGCGCGCCGGGCAGCGCCTCGTGCGCGGGTGCCAGCACGTTGCCGCGGGAGAGCACGTGGATGGGCCGCGGCTTTCCGCCCCGCTTGTGGGTCGTGGCCGCATAGACGCTGGCCAGTGGCGGCAGGGCCTTTCGCTCGGCCTCCACGGCGGCGAACTGACGCCGCACGGCGTCGAGGTCGGCCGTGAGCCGCGGATCGACCGAGTTCGCCACGAGTGCCGCCCGCTCCTTCCGCAGCGGCCCGACGGCGTCGGCCGCCCCGGCCGGGCTCTCACCGTCGACCAGATTCCGCCGCGCCCAGCGTGGCGGCGCCTCGATCGAGTCGAGCGCCGTCACGTCCGCCCCCCGCGCGACATCGACTTGACCGGCGTCGAACACCTCGAGCTCGGCCAGCGAGAAGATGAAGTCGCGCCTGCGTTCGGCAAGCGCCGTGGCGGTGACGCGGACGTACCGGGCAGTGGCGGCCGCGGCGTGCATCTGCGGGTTCGTGCCGGGGTTCGGGACGTCGGCCTCGGTCGCGGCGACCACCGTCACCACGGAGCTGAAGTCAGGATCGTTCGCCAGCTCCACGCGGTAGCGCCGCGGAAACCCGAAGCCGGCGCCGATCTGGTTGAAGTCGTCGAAGCAGGGATGGAGCACGACCTTTCGGATCGCCACTTCGCGTCCCAGGTCGACCTGCACCCATTTGACCGCATCGGCGACGGGGGAGATGCCGCTGTGGTAGCCGTAGCCCTGGCCCGGGTTGCCGCCGGCGTTCTTGGACGACTCCTTGATGAGCCTGTCGAGCTCCGCCAGCCGCGGCCCCGCCGCCTTCGCGATCTTCGCCTCGCTCTCCTGGCGGCGGTCCTCCAGCGACCGCTGGGTGGCATCGAGGGCCGCGGGCCGCCGCATCAGCTCGGGATCGGCTGAATACTGCCGATCCTCGCGGTCGATCGCGGCGAAGACGGCCTGCAGCGAGTAGTAGTCGTCCTGTGTGACGGGATCGAACTTATGGTTGTGGCACTGCGCGCAGTGGACCGTCACGCTCGCAAAAGTGCCGATCGTGTTGGCCACCATGTCGTCACGGTCGAGGTGGCGAGCGATCTTGCCGTCGGTCTTCGTCTCGGACACCTCGACGTGCCCGATGAAGTCCCAGGGGCCGGCGGCGATGAAGCCGATCGCCTCCTGGCCGTCCTGCGTGTCCGGAAAGAGCACGTCTCCGGCGATTTGCTCCTCGATGAACCGGGCGTAGGGCTTGTCGGCGTTCAGCGACCGGATGACGTAGTCGCGGTAGGGCCAGGCATGGGGACGGGGCTTGTCCTTGTCGTACCCGTGCGTGTCGCCGTAGTGGACGACGTCGAGCCAGTGCCGGGCCCATCGCTCGCCGTAACGCGGCGAGGCAAGCAGACGGTCGACCAGTTTTTCATAGGCGGCCGGATCGGCGTCCGCGACGAACGCCTCGACCTCCTCGGGCGACGGCGGCAGGCCCGTCAGGTCGAACGACAGCCTGCGAATGAGCGTGCGGCGGTCGGCGGCGGCCGACGGGGAGAGCGACTTCTCGGCGAGTGTGGCGCGGAGGAAGAAGTCGATCGCGTTCTGCTCGGCCTCGACGCCGGTCAGCGCCGCGAAGGCGGCGACGCGGGTCGGCGCCGGCGGCTTCACGATCGGCTGCCAGGCCCAGTGGTCGAGCCGGGGATCGCGGCCGGCCGCAGCCGGCGGATCCTCGGATCCGGGCCAGGGGGCGCCGGCGTCGATCCAGGCCGAGATGGCGGCGACCTCGCCCGTGGAAAGCCGCTCGCCGTCTGGCGGCATCATCTCTTCGGCATTCGTCGTCGTGATCCGCCGGACGAGCTCGCTGCGAGGACCCTTGCCCGCCACGATCGCGGGCCCGAAATCGCCCCCCTTCAGCATGGCGGCCCGCGAGTCGAGCCGCAGGTGCGACTCCTGGGCATCGGGACCATGGCACTCGACGCAGCGGGCGGCGATGATCGCCCGAGCGGGATCGTGCGCGTCATGCGCATCATCGGCCGCGACGTGCGATCCGAACCCGGCAGCGAGCCATCCTCCCAGCAGGCAAACCAACACCAGCGGGCGTTGCGGCACGGCCATCGACAGTCCTCCGGAGAAGTATGAGCCGGAAGCGGCGAATTTGGCACTTTTCTTCTGAAAAGGTGCCGGACTCCCTTGCCCGGGGAGGCTCACGGCAGCATCGATCGCCTGCTGGCCCTGCCACATGGTCGCTGCATGTCGGACCCGGAACGAGTTTGGCCACTGTACGCGCAGATCGCCAAGAAGGCGCCGGCTCGGGGCAACCTCATGCCAGCCCCCCTCAGCACAGCAATTCTGAAAATTCACAGGATTCGCACGCTCTCGTCCCGCGACCAGGGTTTCGCCCGATTTGCATTTCTAGGTGTTATCGACACCCTGCAGCAGGAATAACGCGATATCCGTTATTCGTAATTCCGAAGCAGACGGGTACTAAAAAAGCGTCGATCCGCACAATGCTTTCAGCATCGCTGCCGCGGCTACCGGCGTTCCACGCCGATTCGACCGCGGCACCGCCCGACCCTCGAACGCATAACCCATGGCACCCGATCGCGCCATTCGCTCCACTGCCGACCGAAAGGATGACTACGAGGAATTCCTCGGGCTCTTTTCCCTGAGCCAGGCCCGTGTGCAGGCCTACATCCGTTCCCTCGTGCCCGACGCCGCCCATGCCGACGACGTCTTCCAGGCGACGAGCCTCGTCCTCTGGCGGAACTTTGGCACGTTCGACCGACGCAAAGACTTCTTGCCCTGGGCGCTCGGCGTTGCCCGGCACCAGGTGCTCATGTTCTGGCGGACGAAGCGTCGCGACCGGCATGTCTTCAGCGATTCCCTGATCACAACGCTCGCGGACGACTCACTCGGCCGCGCCGCCGCGGCCACCGACCGGCAGCGAGCCCTCGATGCCTGCGTGGAGAGTTTGCCACCGCGGCAGCGGGATCTCGTCCGGATGTTCTACGGCGAAAACAAATCGGCAGACGCGATCGCCGCCTCGTGGGATCGCACCGTCCATGCGGTCTACAAAGCGCTTAAGGTGATGCGAAAGAGCCTGCTCGAATGCGTGGAGCGGCGGCTCGCCGCGGAGGGCCTCGCCCCGGAGCCGTCGCCATGACGAACGCCCGCCCTGACCGGCACGAAGACGCCCGCGAGCGACTCCTGTCGCTGACGGACGAATACCTCAACGGCACGCTCACTCCAGCGGAAACCGCTGAACTGGAAACGCTGCTCACCTCCGATCCAGCGGCGCGTCGAGAATTTCTCGACCATGCGTTGCTCCACGCCCAATTGGCCGCGACGCCTGTCGCGCTGGGTTTTGAACGCGGTGTGAAGTCCGACTCAGAAGGAGAACGGCATCTTTTGCCCAGAGAAACGAGACACTCCCCGCATACGCGACACGAGCCGACCCCCGAGCGTTCGCCGTCGGGTTTCGCGGCGGTTGCCGCAGGCCTGCTGTTGGCCGCCGCCTGCCTGCTGCTCATCGTCACCGAACCTGCCGTGCTGCGGCGGACCACACCCGATGTCGTCGGCCGCCCCGCGGCCGCCCCCGCCGAGCAGAGCATTGGGCATTACGACAACCGGCAGCTGCCGATCACGACCGTGGCCGTGCTCCACGACGAGGGTTCGCAGGCCGAGGGCACCGATGCTCGACCGCCGGCCGCCCGGGCAATAACGCCCTCCACGCTCGAATCCGCGGCGGCGGGCATGCGGCTGACGTCGGCCGACGGCGCCGACGTGCTGCTCGAGGGATCGTCGCGGTTCGGCTTCGCCAGCGGCAGCTCCGGCGCCCTCTACAGCGGCAGCGTGCGGGCCCGGGTCGAGGATCCATCCAAGACTTTTTCGGTGGTGGCCGCGAATCTCCGCGTCGTCGACCTCGGCACGGAATTCCGCGTCAGCCAGATCGACGAAGGCCGGGTAGCCGTGACCGTGCTCGACGGCGATGTCGAGGTGCAGTCGCGCGTGCGGCTACCGGTCTGCTACTGGCCGTTCGACGACCGTGACAACCCACAGCCGCTCACGAGCGACTCCATGCAGGGCCTCCCCGCCGCGGTTGGCCCGGCCATGCGGCGGTGCGATGGCATCGTCGGCCCCGGCGCCGTCAGCTTCGACAACTCCGCCGGGGCGTTCGCCCGCGTGCAGGGGGGCACCGGCGAGAAGGTAGGCCTCGGCACGCTCTCCGCTACCGAGGGCATCACGGTCGAAGCCCTGATCATTTCGCAGTGGACCGCAGCGTTCAAAGACTACGACGAGATCTATCGCAAGGAGGACGGCAACTGCCGCGTGCTGCTGAGTTTCCAGAACGACGCCGACATCCATACCAATCTCGCCGAGCCCGCGGTTGCCGCCGGCCCATGCCTATCGTTTGGACTGCACCTGGCCGGTCGCGGCTACAAGGAACTAGACATGCCGCTCGACGGCCGCGACGGCCGGCCGACCGTGGCCGATCTCACCGACGGCCGGCCGCACCACGTCGTCGCCACGTTCGACAGCTTCACCGGCCGCAAGGCGATCTTCATCGACGGCAGGCTGCGGTTTGAGCATGTCTACCCGCGGGGCACGCTCATCGTGAGCGGCGGACCGGAGCCCGCCTTCATCGGCAGCATGAATGGCTACGAAAACTTCCACGGCGTGATCGACGAGCTGGCCATCTATGACTTCGCACTCACGCCCGACGAGATCGCCGAACACCATGAGCAAGCCGGCCGCGGCGAGACCTACTTCGGCCCACGGCCCGCGAACCCCAACCCGGCGCGGTGGCAGTCGATCACCCGCATCACGGCTGGACGGACGCGGGTCTTCGACAGCCGGACGGGTCTCGCGGCCGATTAGCCTCCTGCTGGAATACGGAGAGTGATCGATGCCCGCAGCGCCCCCTGCCAGGACTCGTCGAGCATCCGCTCCTCTCCCCGCGGCCTGGAAAGCGACTTTTACTCTGCCTTCGCCGGTTCCTCGACGATCGCCACGGGCAGTGAGTCGCCGAACGTCTCGAAATCCTTGAACGTCCAGACGACCCGCTTCTCCGGCGTGACCTCGATGATCTGCGGGTTGTCGCGCCCCGCGTGGCAGTTGACGAGCAGGGTGTTGCCGTCGGCCTTGCGGGTCACCTGCGTCACCCAGGCCAGCGTGATCCCCGGCAGGTCGTGCTGCCCGACCTGCCAGACGATCTCCTGCCGCGGGTTTACCTCGAGCACGCCGTGGCCGTTACCGGTGCCGATGAGCGTGTTGCCGTTCGGCAGCCGCACGGCGGAGTAGACCTGGTCGCCGCACGCCTGCGGACCATGGCCGCCGCGGCGCTGCCCGCAGAGCAGCGGCACGTCGAACTCCCAGATCACCCGGCCGTCGGCGTCGTATTCGCGGACCACGCCGTCCCGCTCGTGGGCGACGAGATAGGTACCGGCCTCCGTCTTGCGGGCATTCCGCGTGTCGGAATGCGTCGAGGGATGGTCCACGACCAGCTTCACCTGCCGCCGAATTTTCCCGTCGCGATCGACCTCGATGATCCGGGCCGGGCCCGACTCGACGATCATCGTGCCGCCGTCGGCCAGCCGCTGGAACGCGTGCACCTCGACGGCCCGGCCGGCGTTGTCGCCCTGCGCGGCGTCGTACTGCCAGACCACGGCCCGGCTCGCATCGAGCTCGACGATCCGCGTCCAGCCGTCCTGCAGGAGAAGGTGGCCGTCGGGCAGCAGGTGGAGGTCGTGGATCGCCCCATTCGGCCGCCGCCACTCCACGTTTCCCGTCGGCCCGACCGCCGCCAACGTCTTCTTCGAGGAATCGGCCGCGATGACGCGGCGGGCCGCGCCGGCCTGCACCGCCGGGCCCTCGCCGCGGGCATCGCCCTGACCGCAGGCGGCGCCGGCCACGAGCGACGCGAACACCGCTGCCGCCGGCCGCCATCGTGTCGCCAGCATGGCCATGGATTCCGCTCCGGAGATCACCGCGGAGGCCGCGTTCGACCGCCTCCGCCGCCGACCGAGTGTAATGGACCGGCGTGGCACCGTCTTCCGGGCCGACTGACGTTGCCGGGCGGGCCGGCGGTGGTGCACAGTACCACCCCGCGCGGCCGCGCCGCCGGCTGCGATAGCAGCCGGCGCATGCCCGCTGCAGCCTCCGGAGAACGACGCATGACCGAGCCGACCGTGCCGCCGCACTGCGACGCCGAGCCCATCGCGGTCGTCATGGCCGCCGGCCGGGGCACGCGGATGGGGGGCGACCTGCCGAAGGTCCTGTTCGAGGCCGCGGGCAAGCCGCTCGTCCGCTGGGTCCTCGACGCCCTCGAGGAGGCGGGCGTGACCGACCGGATCGTCGTGGTCGGCTACCGCGCCGAGCTCGTCGAGGCCGCCCTGGCCGGGCTGCCCGGCGTCTCGTTCGCCCTGCAGAAGGAACAGCGGGGCACCGGCGATGCGGTGGCGGCCGCCGCCAGCCTCATTGCCGCGCGGATCCGGCAATCGGGCCCGGAGGCCCGCCGCCCCGTCGTGATCGTCTGCGGTGATTCGCCGATGCTCCGTCCCCGGAGCGTGACCGACCTGCTGCGCCGGTTCGCCGAACTGCGGGCCGCCTGCCTCCTCGGCACGGCCATCACCGCCGACCCCCAGGGCCTCGGCAGGATCGTGCGGGACCCGCAGGGCGCATTCGTGGGCATCGTCGAGGAGAGGGACGCCACGCCGCAGCAGCGGGCCATCCGCGAGGTGAACATGAGCACCTACGTGTTCGAGGCACGGGCGCTGCTCGAGTCGCTCTCCCGGCTCGACAACGCCAACGCGGCGGGGGAGTACTACATCACCGACTGCCCGGGGATGCTGCTGGCCGACGGGCGGACGGTCGCCGCGGTCGATTGCCTGGACCGCAGCGAGACGCTCTCGGTCAATACGCCCGAGCAGTTGGCCGCCGTCGCGGCTGCGCTCGCCGCACGGCCCGCCGCCCGCCGCCCGTGAGCGGCCCGCCGCCGCACTCCAGCCGCGACGGCTTGAACATCCCCCGGCTCGCCGTCACAGTGACGACGTCGTCGCCGAGCGTCCCCCGCCCGCAGGCCTTACTATGAACGACCTGAAGATCTTCAGCGGCCCGGCCAACGTCCCGCTCACGCAGGACATCTGCCGCTATCTCAACCTGCCGATGGGGAAGATCTCCATGGGCCGGTTCCCCGACGGCGAGATCTCCTGCAAGATCGACGAGGACGTCCGCGGCCGCGACGTGTTCATCGTGCAGCCGACCTGCCCGCCGGTGGACGAGAACCTGATGGAGCTGCTCGTCATGATCGACAGCTTCAAGCGGGCCAGCTCCTACCGGCTCACCGCGGTGATTCCCTACTTCGGCTACGCCCGCCAGGACCGCAAGGACGCCGGCCGCGTGCCCATCACGGCCAAGCTCGTCGCCAACCTGATCACGCGGGCGGGCGCCGACCGGGTGCTGGCAATGGACCTGCACGCCGCCCAGATCCAGGGCTTCTTCGACGTGCCGGTGGACCACCTCTACGCCGCCCCGGTGCTCAACAACCACCTGCAGTCGCTCGACCTGCCCCACGACGAGCTCGTCGTGGTGAGCGCCGACGCCGGCGGGATCAAGCGGGCCGTCGGCCATGCCAACCATCTCGGCGTGCCGCTGGCGATCGTCGACAAGCGGCGACTGAGCGCCGACACCACCAAGAGCGCCAACATCATCGGAGCCGACGTCGCGGGCAAAATCGCCCTGATGTTCGACGACATGATCAGCACGGCCGGCTCGATCTGCTCGGCGGCCGACGTGGTCCACCGGCACGGCGCGAAGGCGATCTATGCCGCCGCGACGCACGGTCTGCTCGTCGGGCCGGCGATCGAGCGGCTCAAGGCGGCCCCCTTCGCCGGGATCGTGATCACCGACTCGATCCCGCTGCCGTCGGACAAGGCCCTGCCGCACATCACGGTCCTGTCGGTGGCCAGCCTGCTGGGCCAGGCGATCAAGCGGATTCACCGCAACGAGTCGGTGAGCATGATGTTCCAGTGAGCCGCGCCGAGCGCGGCTCCGGGGGGGCGATTCCGCCCGCAGCGTCCCAAAACCGGCCCCCGCCCGGGGGCGATCGAGCCGACTTGCGAAACGGTCGGTTCATGGCAGAATATGGGGTTTTCCGAGAGGAGATCCCATGAGCGATTCGGTCGAGGTCAAGCTGCGAAAGGGCACCGGCAGCCGCGAGGGCCGCAGGCTGCGCAACGAGGGCCTCGTGCCCGCGGTGCTCTACGGCCACGGCGAGAAGTGCGTCAATCTGGTGGCCACCCGCGAGGCGGTCGAGGCGGCCGTCCGGCACGGTAGCCGGATCGTCGAGCTCAAGGGCGCCGTGAAGACCAGCGCCCTCGTCCGCGAGCTGCAGTGGGACACCTTCGGCACCAAGCCCATCCACGTCGACTTTCTCAGGGTCAGCGCCACCGATCGCGTGAAGGTGAAGGTGCCGATCGACCTCAAGGGCGAGTGCCCCGGCCAGCGGGCCGGCGGCGTGCTCAACCTCGTCATGCACGAGATCGAGGTGGAATGCACCGCCGACGCCGTGCCCGAAAAGATTCATGCCCAGGTGGGCAAGCTGCAGGTCGGCGGCTCGATCAAGGTCCACGACCTGGAGCTGCCCCCCGGGGCGAAGCCGCTCGCCGACGCCGAGGGCGTGGTCGTCACCTGCCTGGTGCCGGCCGCCAAGGGCGAGGAGGCCGCCGCGCCCGGCGCCGCCGAGCCGGAAGTGATCGGCCGCAAGCCCGCCGAGGAAGGAGCAGCCGAAGCGGAGAAGGCCTGATGGCCGGCGGTCGCCGTCGGCGCCCGGGCTGTCCGGTGACACCACGTGAAACTCTTGGTTGGCCTCGGAAACCCGGGACGCAGCTACGAGGGCACCAGGCACAACGTCGGTTTCGACGTGCTGGAGATCCTCGCCCGCCGTGCCGGCTCCCCTGTGCGGCGGGCCCGTTTTCAGGGTGAGACGGCCCAGGCGACGGTGCGAGGCAGCCCGGTGCTGCTCCTCTGGCCGCTCACCTGGATGAACCTCAGCGGCTCGAGCGTGCTGGCGGCCCGCGACTTTTACAAGATCGACGACACGGACATATTGGTGATCTGCGATGACTTCCAACTCCCCAACGACACGATCCGGCTGCGTCCAAGCGGCTCCGGCGGTGGCCAAAACGGCCTCGCGGACGTGCTCGTCCGGCTCGGAGGCACGTCGATCCCCCGGCTGCGGATCGGCATCGGCCCGCTGCCGTCGGGCTGGAAATCGGCCGACTTCGTCCTGGGGAAGTTTTCGAAGGCCGAGCGAGACGCCATCGGCCCGCTCCTCGAACGGGCGGCCGACGCCGCCGAGGAATGGGTCGCGACCGGCATCCAGCCAGCCATGAACAGGTACAACTGATACGCGCAGCCCCCCGGCCACAGCGAAAGAAGCCTCAGCACACGTCTCCAGCACGCCCGCCGACCGACCACACGCCGTCCCGTCCGATCCAGCCTTCGAGCGACCCCCGATCCGAACCCCCAGCCACAGCATCCATTTTCAGAGGAGCGCGAACGTCATGCCGGTGTACGAGGGAATGTTCATTCTCGATCCGTCGAAATACTCCCGCGATCCTGCGGGGGCGACGCAACAGGTGACCGACATCATCACGCAGCACGGCGGCACCATCCTGGCCGCGCGGCTGTGGGACGAACGAAAACTCGCCTATCCCATCAAGGGCCACAAGAAGGGCGTCTACTGGCTCACCTACTTCCGCATGGAAGGCGGAAACGTGACGGCGCTTGAGCGGCAGTGCGAGATCACCGACGACATCATCCGCAAACTGGTGCTCCGCGTGGATCCGCGGATCGCCGACGCGCTCGTGCAGCACGCCCTCGCCGGCGACAACTCCGCCCGCAGGTCCCCGGGGCCCGCCGTTCAGGCCGCGGGGACGGAACCCGCCTGACGGCCATCGGCTTGCAACCCCGATGGGGAATCTGTAGGCTCATTGTACGGGTGTTCAGTATGCCCCCCGGTGCCTCGTCGAGCACCGCCACCCGCCCCCGATCCGAGACACGGCAACCGTCGAAGCAAAGGATGCATCCGCCATGGCGAGCTTCAACAAAGTGATCCTGCTGGGCAACGTCACCCGCGATCCCGAACTCCGCTACATCTCCAGTGGCACGGCCGTCACCGACATCGGCCTGGCTGTGAACGACCGCCGCAAGACAGCCTCCGGCGAATGGGTGGAGGAGACGACGTTCGTCGACGTGACGCTCTGGGGACGGACGGCCGAAATCGCCGGCGAATACGTCACAAAGGGCTCCCCGCTGCTGATCGAGGGTCGCCTCAAGCTCGACACCTGGGAGAAGGACGGCAAGAAGAACTCGAAGCTCCGTGTCGTCTGCGACCGGATGCAACTGCTGGGCAGCCGTTCCGGCGACGGCCCCCGGGCCAAGGGCCGGCCGGCCGGCCGCAGCGCCCCCGCCCAAACCGGGGGCGACGAATACGACCAGACATCCGGGTATGATGGGGGCCCCTCGGACGTGGGCGCGGGCGTGGAAGGCCGCGGCGGCTCCGAAGACGACATCCCGTTCTGAGTTTCGCCGCCCCAGCCGCCGCGCCGACGGCGGCACGACGTCCACTCAATCACGAATCGACACAGGAGATCACCGATGCCCACCAAAGAAGCACCGACGGTCCGCGTTCCCGCGACACCACGACTCCCCAAGGGGCAGCGGGGCGGGATCGAACTGCTGCTGGTCCACAACGTCGAGCACCTCGGCAAGCAGGGCGAGGTCGTCGAGGTCAAGCGGGGCTACGCCTTCAATTACCTGATTCCGCAGGGGCTCGCCACCGTGGCCACCGAGCACCACAAGCGGATGGTGGAAAAGCACCGCGCCAAGCTCGAGGAGATCGCTCGCGAACGGCTGGCCGGCCTCCGCAGCGTGCTCGAGGAGCTCGTTCGCACCAGCGTCACGATCGAGGCGAATGCCAACGACGAGGGGCACCTCTACGGCTCCGTCGGTGCCGCGGAAATCGCGCGGTCGCTCAAGCAGCAGGATCTGATGGTGTCGCCCGATCAGATCATCCTCCAGGGACCGCTGAAGGAGGTGGGGCTCTACACCGTCCGAGTCAAACTGGCGGCGGAGGTCGAGGGAGATCTCAAGGTCTGGGTCGTGCCGTCGAGCAGCGAAACGGCGACAAAGTAGCGACCGTGAGCCGCGGCCGATCCGGCCGATCGCACGGAGGGCGGCTTGGTTGGTGAGGGAGGCGGGGCAAGGAGGCTGGGCCATGGCAGGACCGCGGGACGTCGCGTCGCGAAGAGACTCGCCGGGCCGAGGGTTCGCTGGCCAGGGCTCCCAGCGCCGTCAGCGGCGGGATGAAGACTCGGTTGGCACCGGGCCGGCCGTGCTGTCGATCGATTCTCGCGACCGGCCGGCGAACGTCGACGCCGAGCGGGGCGTGCTCGGCAGCATCCTGCTGAAACCCGACGTCTGTGACGATGTCGCACTCATCCTGCGGCCCGAGGATTTCGCGGACGAGGCGCACCAGACGCTCTACCGCCATCTCGTCGACCTCCACGATTCGGGCAAGCGGGTCGACGTGACGATCGTAGTGGAGCGGCTCCGCACGCAGGGCGACCTGGAACGGGTGGGCGGTGCGGCGGCGATCGCCGAGATCGTGCAGTCGGTGCCGCACGCCGCCCATGCGGCTCACTACGCGCAGATCGTCCGCGACAAGGCGATGCTGCGGTCGCTCATCGACGCCAGCACCGACATCCTACGGGACGCCTACGACGCCGCCGATGAACCGCGGGAGCAGGTGGCCCGGGCGGAGGCCAAGATCTTCCAGATCCTCGAGCATGGCAGCTCGGCGGAAGCGAAGCCGATCGAGGACGTGCTCACGCAGGTGATGGTGCGGATGGACGCCCGCATGAAGCACGAGCACGCCCTGGGCGGCGTGGAAACCGGCTTCACCGACCTCGACTCGCTCT
>JBIJCD010000062.1:0-12115 GCA_044344895.1 Pirellulales bacterium
CCGCCGTATCGCCTGGATACGTCTTGGCTCAGCCGCCTCGATCCGCTCACAAATCCGCAGCGCAGCCGACCCGGCTGGGTTTTCAGACAGAACCTAGGACGCGTCGGTGGGCCGCACCCCGCCGCCCACCGCCACCTCGCCGCCCAGCACGGCCAGCGCTGCATGATCAGCCGCCGTGAGCCGGCCGCCGCTGGCCCGGGCCAGCGCCAGTCGGCACCAGCAGTCGGCGGCCGCGAGGCCCTCCTCCTCGCCCGTCGCGTCGGCGTGGTGCGCCACCGCCAGCACGCTCACCGCCTCGCGGATCTCCGCGGAGATCGCCGCCGCCAGCAGTTGGCGGTCAGCAAGGCTCCGGCCGAGGCGGCGAACAGCCCGGTCGAGCCGCACCGCGGCCGCGTCGAGCTGCCGCCGCGCGGCGACGGCGTGGTCTCGCAGCCGCCGGTCGAGAACCTCTCGGCCGGCCCGCGCCGGCCGCCGGGCGAGACCGCCCGCCCGCCACGCCAGCCACTCGGCCGCCCGCCGCCATCCTTCCGGTCCGCCGGCCGCGGGGTGATGGCGGCAGAGGCCCTTGAGCAGCGCCAGCCCGAGCAGGTCGCTTTCCCCCTCGTAGACCGTGACGGCGAAATGGTCGTGGAAGGAGTCGCCCAGCGGATGACCGACGAGAAACGCCCGGCCGCCGTGGATGCCGAGGCTGTCGATCGCCGCCGCGCGGACGCACTCGCTGGCGACGACCTTGGCGACGATGGCCTCGAGTTCGCCCGACTGCCCCGCGTCGATCGCGGCGGCGGCCCACGCGGCCAGCGCGTCGCAGGCGGCGATGCTGGCGGCAATCCGCGCCAGCCGTCCCCGCACGAGCTCGCGGGCCGCGATCGGTTCGCCCCATGTCCGCCGCACGGCCGCATGCTCGCGGGCGTGCGCGAGCAGGAGCCGCAGGGTGCCGGCGGCCTGCGCGGCGAGCGTGACCCGGCCGCGGTTGAGGCCGTGCCAGACGATCGGCATGCCATCCTTCGCGTCCGCCGGCGGCGCGAGCACGTCCGCTTCGTCCACCTCGAATCGCGTGAACTCGAGCGCCGCGTTGTGGGCGTGCTTGAGTGGATGCAGGCCGTAGTGCCGCAGCCGGAAGGACGGCATGTCGGCGACGGGCAGCCGCACGAGCACGACCGCCGGACGGCCGTCCAGGAGCGCGAGCAGCTTCACGGTGCGGCCGTGGGTCGCGCCAGTGATGAACACCTTCGTCCCGGAGAGGACGAGCCGGCCGTCATGCCGCTCCAAGCA
Source organism: Pirellulales bacterium (assembly GCA_044344895.1). Classification (GTDB taxonomy): domain Bacteria; phylum Planctomycetota; class Planctomycetia; order Pirellulales; family UBA1268; genus CAMCQY01. The sequence goes on from JBIJCD010000062.1 coordinate 1,273, forward strand.
CGAGCGGATCGCGTGCAGATCGCAGCCGGCCTGCGGCTCGGTCGCGCCGAAGATGGAGAGCGGCCTCCCCTGGGCCAGGCCGGGCAGATGCCGCCGCTGCTGCTCTTCCGTGCCGAAGGCCGTCAGCGCCGACACGGCGCCGATGCTCGAGTGCACGGCGAGCATGCCGGCGGCGGTGGGCACGTCGGCGGCGAGCCGCGTGACCGCACGGACAAGATCGCGCAGTGAGCAGCCGGCGCCGCCGAAACGCTCCGGCACGAGCAATCCCCACAGTCCCGTGTCGCCCAGCGACTCCTCGGCCTGCCGCGAAAACTTTCCGACGGGCCGCCCCGGGGCGTCATCGATCGGCGCCGCCTCACCCGCGGCGTGCACCGCAGGCTCGTAAAGCCGGCCCTCGTCGCGCAGCCCGCGAACGACCCGCACCGCCCACTCGAGGATCGAGGCGACCCCGTCGGAGAGCGGTGCGGCGGCGGCCGCCGCCGCCGCGACGAAGCCGCTCGATTCCGCCGGAAACGCGGCCGGGCCACCCCACAACTCGGCAGGCAGCCATGCTTCCGGCGGTGCCGCTGGCCGACGGGCGGGCGGCGCCGGGTCGCGCCGCACCGGCGCCGCCCCCGGCACCACCGCCACCCACCGAGGCGGCCGCTCGGCGGCGGCCGCGGCGATCTCGGCCGCGAAGTGGGCCGCGATCGGTCCCCGCTTGAGCTTGAGCGAAGGCGTGGCCTCGCCGTGGGCCTCGTCGAACGGCCGGCCGACGAGGAAAGCTCGCCGCACCCGCCACGCCCGCGGCAGGCTCCGCTGCCGCCGCGCGAGCCGTCGTGCCAGCCATCGCACCACCTGCGGATGCGCGATCGCCGACCGCCTGCTCCAGACCCGCACACCCATTCGGCGCAGCGCGGCCCGCAGTTCGGCCGGCTCCGGCACGACGACCGCCAGCGGTGCCTCCAGGCCGTGCCCCACCACGCAGATCTGCGCCACGGCGGGATCCTCGGCGAGCGCCGCCTCCACGGTCGCGGGCGGCACCTTCGCGCCGCCGGCGAGCACGAGCGTGTCGACCAGCCGACCGGTGATCCGCACGTGGCCGTCGGCATCGATCTGGGCAAGGTCGCCCGTCTCCAGCCACGCGTCGTCGTGTCCGCCCGCGACGCTGCCCGCCGCGTCGCCATCGCCGACGATCACGCCCACGGCTCGGCTGGGGGTCCGCACGAGCAATTGTCCGACGGCCCCTGGCCGGTCGTCGATCCTCACCTCCACGCCGGGGATGGGCGGACCGACGGAGCCAGGCCGGGCGGTGCGGGGATTGGAAAGCGTGACGACCGGGCCGGCCTCGGCGAGGCCATAGCCCTCCACGAGCGGCACGCCGCGGGCGGCGAAGAACGCGGCCGTGCGTTCCCGCAGCGGGCCGCCACCGGAGACACAGACGCGGACGCGGCCACCGAGTGCCGCCGCCAGATCGGCAACGCGACCCGCCGCCACGGCCCGCTCCAGCCGCTCGAAGAACGCCGGCACGCCGAGTACGACGGTGGGCGGCAGCACCCGGCAGGCATCGAGCGTTCGCCGTCGGTCGGTGACGACGTTCAGGCAGCCGCCGCGGACCAGTGCCGTGACGAGATCGCCGGTGCGGGCCAGCGCATGGCTCATCGGCAGCCACGACAGCCGCACGTCCCGCGGGTCGTCGAGGAACACCTCGGCGGCCGCGGTGGCATTGGCGACGATCGCCCGCTGAGAGTGGAGCACCCCTTTGGGCCGACCGCTCGTGCCCGACGACAGCAGAATCGTGCTGCAGTTGTCGGGATCGCACGCCTCAACCAGCCGCGCGACCTCCGCGCGGAGCGTCTCGGCGTCGTCGAGGCGCCACCGCCAGCCGCCACCGCGCAGAATGCCATTCCGCCAGCATCGCCCGGCGGAGGATCGGCCATCGCCCGTGGCCGCCCGCAGGTCGATCCGCAGCGGCGGTCCCACCTCGGCCGTCGTCGGCCAGGTCGGCCGGCCTGGTCCAGCCGGTCCGGAGAGGACGATGCCCCGCGGCGCCAGCCACGAGAGCTGCTCCGCATGCTCCGCTCGTGACGCGTCGGCATGGAGGGGCACGTGCACCACCCCCGACAGCAGGCACGCGAGGTCGACGACGATCCAGTCGGGCCCGTGCGGCCCGAGATGCGCCAGCCGATCGCCCCGCCCCAGGCCGGCCGCGACGAGGTCCGCGGCGACGTCCACGGCTGCCGCGACCACCTCATCCCAGCGCCAGATCGTGCCGCCGTCGAGGGCGTCGCAGATCGCGTCGCGGTCCCGCGAGGCGTCGAACCGCGCAAGCAGCAGCTCGGCCACGGAGGCCGCCGGTGGAAGACCGACGGCCGGCATCGGGGAAGCGTCGGCGGTGAGCATGCGTGTCGTCACGAGGGTTCTGGCAGCACTGGCTGCGTCGCGCGGCGGGTCAGTCGATCCGTTCGAAGAGCACCGCGATCCCCTGTCCGAGGCCGATGCACATGGTGGCCAGCCCGATCGACCCACCGGAGTCGCCCAGCGCATGCAGCAGCGTGGTGGCGATTCGGGCGCCGCTGGCGCCCAGCGGATGGCCGATCGCCAACGCACCGCCGCGGACGTTGACCCGCGCCGGATCGAGGCCGAGCGCGTCGATGCAGTGGACGGCCTGCGCCGCGAAGGCCTCGTTGAGCTCCACCAGATCGATGTCGCCGATCGCCAGACCGGTGCGGCCGAGCAGCTTGCGGGTGGCGGCCACGGGCCCGGTACCCATCGCCGCGGGCGGCACCCCGACGACCGCGCTGGCCACGACGCGGGCCAACGGCTCGAGCCCCTGCCGCCGGGCCTCGGCCAGCGACATCACCAACAGCGCCGCGGCGCCGTCGCTCAAGGGAGCACTCGTGGCCGCCGTAATCGTGCCGATCTTCGGCAGGAAGGCCGGCTCGAGTGCGGCCAGCTGCTCCGCGGTCGTGTCGCGACGAATCCCCTGGTCGTGCATCACCTCCGTCACGGCTCCCGTCTCGTCGTGCCCGAGCACCGGCACGATCTCGTCGGCAAACAGCCCCGCGTCGGCGGCCCGTGCCGCCCGCGCATGGCTCTCGAGGGCGTAGGCCTCCTGCCGCCGCCGGGAGATTCCGTGCGCGCCGGCGAGGTGCTCCGCCGTGAGCCCCATCGAGAGCATGCCTCGGCTCGACCGCGCGAACACCCGCGGATGGACGTCGACGGCGGAATCCATCGGCAGGTGGTGCATGTGCTCCACGCCCCCGACCACCTGCACGTTCTCCGCCCCGGCCACGATCGCGTGGCAGGCCTGCGCGAGCGCCTGCAGCGACGACCCGCACAGCCGGTTGACGGTCACACCAGCGGTTGCCAGGGGCAGGCCGGCGAGGAGCCCGACGCACCTCGCCACGTTGCCACCGAGCTCGCCGCGCTGCTGCGTCGCGCCGAGCACCACATCCTCGATCGAGGCGGGGTCGACGCCGCTGCGCTCCACGGCCGCCCGCACCGCCGCCGCAGCCAGTTCGTCGCCGCGCACCCGTCGGAAGGTGCCACGCTCCGCGTGGGCGCGGCCGATGGCGGTGCGGCAGCAGGCGACCACCACCGGAGTGGCCTCGGGCGCTGGTCTGGGCGGACGTGGCATGGGTGCGTTCCTCGTGCCGGGGTCAGGCGGTGAACGGCTCGCCGGAGCGGGCCAGCGCGAGCAGCCGCGGCGTCGGGTGCATCCGCACGCCGAGATCGGCCAGCGGCTCCAGCCGCCTGACCACCTCCGCCGCCCCGAGCGAGTCGCCCCAGGCAAGCAGGCCGCCGCGAAACGCCGGGAAGCCGAGGGCGTGGATCACGGCCAGGTCGACGTCGCGTCCGTCGCGGACGATCTGTTCGTCGAGGGTCCGCAGCGCCTCGAGCAGCATCGGCAAGAGCAGCCGGTCGGCAATCGTGGCATCGGGCGTCTCCCGTGCCGGCAGGCGGTAGGGCTCGATCAGCTGCGCGACGCCCTCGTCGGCCCGCTCGATGCGAGCCCGCTGGCCACCATCGGGCCGGTAACGGTAGAAGCCCGCACCGCTCTTGCGGCCGAGCCGGCCCGACTTGACCAGCGCGGGAATCAGCGGCGAGGCATCGATCCGGTCGCCGTAGGCGTCGTTGAGCACGAGCCCGGCGTAGAAAGCAGTGTCGAGCCCGATCATGTCATAGAGCTCCAGCGGCCCCATCGGCATGCCGAAGCCGCGGGCCACCCGGTCGATCCGCTGCTGGTCGACGCCCTCGCGCAGCATCTCGACCGCCTCGTGCAGGTAGGGCATGAGGATGCGGTTGACGAGAAATCCGGGGCTGTCGCGAACCACGACGGGGCACTTGCCCAGCCGCTTCACGTGGGCGACGGCGGCGGCCACCGTGGCGTCCGACGTGGCAGGCCCGCGGACCACCTCCACGAGCGTCATCCGTCGCACCGGATTGAAGAAATGGATCCCGCAGAACCGGGCCGGATCGCGGAGCGACTCCGCCAGTTTCGCGATCGGATTGGTCGATGTGTTGGTGGCGATGATCGCGTCGGCGGCCACTGTCCGCTCGATCTCGGTGAGCACCTGCCGCTTGACGTCGGCCCGTTCCAGCACGCTCTCGATGACGAGATCGGCGTCGGCGACCGCGGCCATGCGGGTGGCCGTGTGCAGCCGGCCGGCGAGCGCGACCGCCCGGGCTGGATCGGCACGCCGCGTGGCGCGATCCCAGGCCGCCTCGTCGAGGATGGTCGCCACGCTGGCCGCGAGCGCGACGTCCCGGACGTCCACGAGAGTCACCTGGAAGCCGGCTCGCAGGTGGCTGGCGGCGATGCCGCCCCCCATGATCCCGGCGCCGATCACGGCCGGACGGACCTTCGGCGGCGGTTCCGCGGGCGACCGGGCCGCGGACGAGCGGCCCGACGCCGCTGCGGGGTCGTCCAATCCGCTGTCGCGACGGTTGCGTTCGCCCAGCTGAAACACACGGATGAGCTGTCGCGACGCGTCCGACGCCGCGAGCGTGGCGAAGGCGGCCGACTCGATCCGCCCGGCCTCCGCGGCGGGCACGCCGCTGCCCTCGAGCACCGTCTGGAGGATCGCCAGCGGAGCGGGATAGTGGCCGCCGCTGCGTCCCAGGATCACGGCGGCCGACGTCGCCTCGAGAAAGTCGCGTTCGGCGGCATCGAGCCCGACGGCTGCGGAACGCCGGAGTCGGGCTTCGAGGTGGCTGCCGCCGGCCGCCGCGGCCAGCGCCAGCCGGCAGGCCGACTCGATCGCGGCGGTGGCAGGCACACAGGCGTCGACCAGCCCCAGCCGCTCTGCTGCAGGTCCATCGCAGTTCTCGCCGGAGGCCATCATCTCGACGGCCGGCCCCGGGCCGATGAGCCGGGGCAGCCGTACCGTGCCGCCCCAGCCCGGCAGCAGCCCGAGCTTGACCTCTGGAAACCCGAGCGTGGTGTGCGCGGCGTCGGTGGCGACCCGCAGATCGCACGCGAGCGCCAGCTCGAGGCCGCCGCCGAGGCAGGCCCCGTCGATCACCGCGACGCTCGGCCAGGGACGGCTCGAGAGCCTGTCGAACGCCGCCCGGCCCGCGTCGCAGAGCCGCTGCACCTCGTCCCCGTCGAGGCTGTGCAGCCGCTGGAGCCGCTCCATGTCGGCGCCTGCGAAGAACGATCCCGGCCTGTGGGACCGTACGATCAGCGCCGCCGGGGGCGGCCCCGAAGACACCTCGTCCAGCGCCCGCGCCAGGTCCGCGAACACTTCCTGGCCCAGGACGTTCTGGGAGTGTCCCGGCACGCAGAACGACACGATGACGGTGCCGTCGTCGCGGTGTTCCAGCGTGAGCGTGCGGTATTTGTCGGGTGGCTGCCGTTCCGAAGCCGGCATGGCGATCGTCCGATCTGGGCGACTGGGGCGGGATTCGCTTGCTCGAAACCCAAAAACGGCTAGTGTATCGGGCGTTCCCGAGACGCGTTCAACCCACCGCCCCGAGGAGTTTCGGCCCACCATGGAGAGTGTCGCTCGGCGGCCGCAGGCCGCCCCCAAGCCCGGGCCCGTGAAACTCTCGAACTCGCAGTCCTCAGGCATGAAGTTCTGGGGCGTGTGGTTCGTGCTCGTCGCCGTGTCGGTGGTCGGCCGGCTCTGGCAGCCAGCGTGGAACGTGACGCCACTGGCTGGCGCGGCGATCGCCGCTGGAGTCGCCTTCCCGAGTCTGCTCGTGGCGGCCTCGGTGCCGCTGACCGCCCTGGCCGTGAGTAATCTCGTCCTGCCGGGCTACGGCGTGCACGATTGGAAGGGACTCGTGATGGTGGCGGTGATCGCCGTGGCGCTGGCGTGGCCGGTGCTGATCGGCCGGCTGTCCCGCTCCGGGAGGTTGACAGCGCTCGTCGGCGGGGCTTTGGCGAGTTCGCTCGTGTTCTATCTCGCCACGAACTTCGCCCATTGGCTGCTGACCGACCAGTATCCGCACTCGGCCGAGGGGCTGCTTGCCTGTTACGTGGCGGCCCTGCCGTTTTTCCGCTGGATGCCCGTCGGCGACGTACTGTGGACGCTGGCGCTCGTCGGCGGCCTCGCTGCCAGCCGTGCCACGGCGCCGGCTGCGGAGTCGATTCCTGAGCGGCCCGCGAGCACTGCTTGACGCCGCTGCGAACCGGTCGAGAATACCTTCCGGGCCACGTTGCTCGTTTTCGACCGTGGAATCCACCGCTGCGGGAATGGCGGAATTGGCAGACGCGCCAGGTTGAGGGCCTGGTGGTAGTAATACCGTGCAGGTTCAAGTCCTGTTTCCCGCATTGTCCACCCCGTGACCACCAGGCCGGAGCGAGGGGCCGATGAGTTCGACGCCAGAGTCCTCCCCGCCCGCCCCCGAAGAGCAGCAGCCGCAGCCGCGACGGATTCCGATCGGCACGCAACGGCCGGGCGTGAAGCCGCCCCGTCCGGCGCCGCGGTACGAGTATTTCTCGTCGGCCGCTCCGGTGCCGACGGCGGGACTGCAGCCTGCTGCAGCCGCGGCTCCAGGCACGCCGGCTCACGCCGCCCCCATGGCAGCCGGCGCGCCGACCGCGGCGCCAACGTCACCTGCGGCGGCACCGGCCTCCGCGGCATCCGAGGCTGCCCCCGCTCCGACTCCGCAAGCTCCGGCCGCGACGCCGGGCGGTGCCCCGCCCGCGCGGCGCGACGGCAGACGCGAGAAGCGCGGCGGCCAGTCGGCCTCGTCGCCATTCGCCGACGCGGTGCCGCCCCAGAAGCGGGTGGCCGTGCCGAACCTGCGGGCCGCGCTCGACGAGGATCTCGAGCAGGACTTCGAGGCGGCGCTGGCGGGCGTGGTGATCGACGACCTGGTGGCGGCATCAACGCCGGCCCGGGCCGACGCTCCGCTCGAACCGGGCACGCGGCTGACGGGCACCGTACTGTCGATCGGCGCCGACACCGCGTTCGTCGACCTGGGCGAGCGGCGGCAGGGGGCCCTCAAGCTGGCCGGCCTCGAGCCCGAGAGCATCCCCGCCGCGGGCGACGTGCTCCAGCTGAGCGTCGGCCTGCGGAACGACGACGACGGCCTCTACGACGTGGCCTTCGCCAACCGCGCCATCAGCGTCGAGGACTGGTCGCAGCTCGAGGCGGGCATGATCGTCGAGGCCCGCGTGACGGCCGCCAACAAGGGCGGGCTCGAGTGCGACGTGGCGGGTCTACGCGGCTTCATGCCGGCGAGCCTGGTCAGCACGTGGCGGGTGGAGAATCTCGAAGAGATGGTGGGGCAGACGCTCGAGAGCCTGGTCACCGACATCGTGCCGGCGGCCCGCCGCCTGGTGCTCTCCCGCCGCGCGGTCATCGAGAAACAGGCCGCCGAGGCGCGGACGAAGCTCTTGGAGACGCTCGAGGTGGGCGCCACGCTCGACGGCACCGTGCGTTCGGTCCGCGATTTCGGCGCGTTCGTCGACATCGGCGAGGGCGTCGAGGGGCTCGTGCACGTCAGCCAGCTCTCCTGGGAACGGGTCGCGAACGCCGCCGACGTGCTTCAGCCCGGCCAGCGGGTGCGGGTGGTCGTGAAGAAGATCGACCAGCAGACCGGCAAGATCGCCCTCTCAGCCCGCGACCTCGTGGAGAGCCCCTGGAAGCGGGCCGCCGAGAAATACCACGTCGGTGCCACGGTCCGCGGCGTCGTCAGCCGCATCGCCCAGTTCGGCGCGTTCGTGAAGCTCGAGCCAGGTGTCGAGGGGCTCGTGCACGTCTCGGAATTGGCCACGCGTCACGTCCGCAGCGTGGCCGACGTCGTCAAGGAAGGGGAGCAGGTCGAGTGCCGCGTGCTCGCCGTCGACCCGGACGAGCAGCGGATGTCGCTGTCGATCAAGGCGCTGGCTGCGAAGCCGGCCCCCGCCACGGAGGACGAGGCCGAGGAGCCGGCCGCCGCTCCCGAGCCGCCGCCGGCCAACAAGAAGCGGAGCGGGCCGCTCAAGGGCGGGCTCGGCGGCCAGTCGATGGGCGAACGCTTCGGCCTGAAGTGGTAGCGGCCGCTGCTGCCGTCGAGCCTGTCGGACCGTGGCGCTACCGCGGCTCGATCGTCCGCCTGCCCATCCAGGGAACGAGCGGTTCGGGCACGGCGATCGACCCGTCGGCCCGCTGGTGGTTCTCGATGATCGCGATGATCGCCCGACTGATGGCGACGGCCGTGCCGTTGAGCGTGTGGACGAACGAGGTCCCCTTCTCGCCCGGCTTGCGGTAGCGGATGGCAAGCCGGCGGGCCTGATAGTCGGTGCAGTTGGACGTGCTCGTCACCTCGCCCCACTCGCCGCCGGCGCCGCGCCCCGGCATCCAGGCTTCCAGGTCGAACTTCCTGGAGGCGGGGCCGCCGAGGTCGCCGCTGGCGGTATCGATGACGCGGTAGGGGATGCCGAGGCCGTCGAAGAGCTCGCACTCGATTTCAAGCAGCTCCTGGTGCATCGCCTCGCTCTGCTCCGGCAGCGTGTAGGCGAACATCTCCACCTTCGTGAACTGGTGCACCCGGTAGAGGCCCCGCGTGGCCCGGCCGTGGGCGCCCGCCTCCGTCCGGAAGCAGTGGCTGATGCCGCAAAGCCGCAGCGGCAGCTCGTCGGCCGCGAAGATCCGCTCGTGCATCGCACCGCCGAGCGTGATCTCCGCCGTGGCGATCAGAGAGAGGTCGCTGTCGTTGACGGAGTAGATCTGGGTCTCCGGACCGCGCGGCATGAAACCGGTGCCCTCGAGGATCGAGTCGCGGGCGAGGTCGGGCGTGGTCATCACCGTGAAGTTCCTGCGCATCAGCAGGTCCACCGCATACCGCTGCAGGGCGAGCTCCAGGAGCACCCCGTCGTTGGCCAGAAAGTAGAAGCCGTGGCCGGCCACCTTCGCGCCAGCCTCGAAGTCGAAGAGCCGTAGCCGCTCCCCGAGGTCGACGTGATCGAGCGGCTTGAAGTCGAAAGACGCGACTGGCGTCCGGCCACGGCGGATCTCGACGGCGGCGTCCTCGCCCCCGACCGGCGCCGCAGGGTGCGTGAGGTTGGGGATCGCCCGCAGGATCGCGTCGGAGTCGGCGATGATCTCGGCAAGCTTGGCCTCGAACGCGGAGACCTCCTCGCGCAGCCGGCGGCCTTCGGCCTTGCGGGCCTCACGCTCGGCGGCGTCGGCGGCACCGGCGATCGATCGGCTCACCTGCCCGGCCTGCTGGTTGAGCCGGTCGATGTCGGCCTGCATCTGACGCCGCAGGCGGTCGAGCTCGGCGAACCGCCCGACGTCGGCGGACGAGCCCCGATGGCGGCAGTTGGCGGCGACAAGATCGACGTTTTCGGCCACGAAGCGGCGGTCGAGCACGGCGGATGACTCCCGGGGAAACCGCGGGGCGAAGGCCACCGGCGGAGGGCAACACCTTATACTGTGGGCCGGCTCCTGTCAGTCCGCTCCCCCGCAGCCGCGGCACACGCCGCATCCCACCCATGACCGCCGCAGCAGCCGCCGACGTCGATGGACAGGTCGAGACGACCGCCGCGTCGGACGCGGCGTCGAAGCCCGCGAACCGTCCGCAGCGGCAGCCACGGTACCACGTGGTGCTCTGGAACGACGACGACCACACGTACCAGTATGTGGTAGCCATGCTGCAAAAGCTCTTCGGCCATCCGGCCGAGAAGGGGTTTCTACTGGCCAAGGAGGTCGATCTGCGCGGCCGGGCGATCGTGCTCACGACGACGAAGGAGCACGCCGAGCTGAAGCGCGATCAGATCCACTCCTTCGGCGCCGACCGCCTCCTCGCCCGCTCCAAGGGCGGCATGTCGGCCTCGATCGAACCCGAGCCGGCGTAGTGTCGGAGCAGCCCGCGCTCCGTCGCCGGACGTTCGCTCCGGCCTTCCAGGCCTGTGCTCTCTCGAAGCTGACTACGCTCCGCCATCCATGGCTCCGCTTGCCAGCTACGCCGGCTCTCGGAGCGCGGGCTGCCCCTCGCGTATTCCCCGAGGCGGCGTCGAGAGCCGAATCCGCGGTGAACACGAAACCTTGGGATCGGTGCGAGGATCATGAACTTATGACCGCTTGGACACTGCGAGGGAACTCGCACCGCCACCGGCGGCACGAAACGCTCGCTCGCCGACAGCGGTTGTGTGCGGAGGTGAAAAAAGGAGCGGCCCGGACCTTTCGGCCCGGGCCGCCCTCGTTCCCATCGGTTTCGTTTCCGATCCTGCCGGCCCGTTCAGGCGGGCCGGCGGTCCGAACCACGGTCAGCCCGGCTCACTCGCAGCAGGGCACCTCGCGGTAGACCGTCGTGGGCACGCACCGGGTCACCGTGTAGGCGACCTTCTTCGGCACCATGCGGACGACGTCGACCGTCTTGGTGTAGTGCACAGGACGCGTGGTGTAGACCGGCACCTGCTTGG
>JBIJCD010000426.1:0-3351 GCA_044344895.1 Pirellulales bacterium
ATCCTCGGCGCGGGAATCCTCTTTCCCGAACTGCTGAAGGCGGGGCTGCCGGGGCTCGTCCAGGCGGCGCTGGTGATCCCCGTCGTCTGGCAGATCACGTTCCTGCTGGGCCGCTGGCTCGGCGTCGACGACGAGTTCGGCGTCATGGTGTCGAGCGCCGTCTCGATCTGCGGCGTCTCGGCCGCGATCGCCGCCTGCGGGGCGATCCAGGGCGACAAGCGGAAGCTCTCCTACGTGACGTCGCTCGTGCTGTTGTGCGCGGTGCCGATGATGCTGCTCATGCCGTGGTGCGCCCGGCTGCTCGGCCTGGCGGAGCCCGTGGCCGGCGCCTGGCTGGGAGGCACGCTCGACACGACTGGATCCGTCCGTGCGGCGACCGAAATGCTCGGGGAGACGGCCTCGAAGACCGGCGCCGTGGTGAAGCTCTCGCAGAACGTGTTCATCGGCTTCGCGGCCCTGGCGATCTCCGTCTGGTGGACCATGCGGCGCTCGCCGCAGGCCGGCGGCGGCACGCGGGCCGGGCAGCTGTGGGCGCGGTTTCCGAAGTTCGTGCTGGGATTCATCGCCGCGTCGCTGGTGTTCTCGTTCCTGCTCGACCCGAAGGTCGCCAAGGATCTGGACAAGCCGCTCAAGGGGCTTCGCGAGGTGTGGTTCGCGGCCGCCTTCGTCTGCATCGGCCTGGAGACGCGGTTCGACGACATCCTCACGCTGGGCCGGGGCCGGCCGGCGCTGGCATTTCTCGGCGGCCAGGGCGTGAACATCCTCTGGACGCTGCTCTTGGCGGCGCTGCTGTTCGGCGGCGGCCTCAGGTGACCTCGGTCACTGGCGGACGAGGATCCGCGAGCCCTGGCCGAGAATGTCGACGAGTTCGGCGAGATCCCGCTCCGCGACGAACAGGCTCGTCGGCGGGATGGCGTCGTCCGTGACGGTGGCCGGATCGGCGACGCCGGAGATGGAGAGGCCGTCCGACAGCGCGATCGATCTGGGGCCCGGTTGCGACCACGCCACCTGGGCGGCCGCGGACTGCTGCGCCGCGGGCTCGTCGCCGCCCTGGACGGCCACGACCGGCAGCGTGGCGCCGACCCGCTCCCGGAGCTGGCGGCCCACGAGCACGGGAAAGCTTCCGGCGTAATTGCCGCCGACCTGCAGGGTGAGCCGCCGGCGGGACACGCTCACCACGGCGTCGAACGGCCCGAGGATCACCTTGAGCGACTCGCCCGGAATCAGCCGGTTGGGGTCGGATACGCCGTTGATCTTGGCGAGGAGCCGCCACGGCACGGCCAGCTGCGTGGCGATCGCGGGCAGGGTCTCGCCCGCCTCCACGACGTGGGGCGGGTGCAGCAGATCCTGCTGTGAGTAGATCACGCTGCCCGCCAGCTGGCCGAGCAGGTCCTCCAGCCGCTGGCTTTCCTCCGGGCCGAGCGAGGCGTCGTCGTACCAGGCCGACAGCACGGCCAGCGCCTCCGCGTAGCGGCCGGCCGCCAGCTTGTCGTGCGCGTCGGCCCACGACGATGCGAACGCCGCGGAGCCGGCGCCCTGCTGCCCGACGCCGGTCGTCGCCGGGGGTCGCGCGGCGAGGGCATCGAAAGCGGCGGGAGGCGGCATGGTTGCCGCCGGCGTCGTGGGCAGGGCCGGCTGCGGCGGGGCCGTGACGGCATCGGCCACGGGCGGCGGCGCCGAGACGGCGGCCAGATAGGTGGGGGGCGAGTCCGCCGCGGCCGCCGGCGCGGCGGGTGCTGCCGCGGCGACCGCCGTGGGCTGGGCGAGCGGGCCGCCGAGCGACGCGGCGACGGGCGGTGCGGCCGCCGGCGCCGATCCGCCGGGGATCTCCACCTGCGGTGCGAACGCCGGGGCGGAGCCCGCCACGTCGGCCGGCATCGGCGCGGCGCTCGGGGACTTGGCGACGACCGACCAGGCTCCGTAAAGGATCGTGCCCAGCAGCGCGAGCACGACGAGCGGCTTCAGCGAGTCGGCGGCGTCCGAGTCGCGTTCGCGTCGGGCAGAGGCCTTCGACCGGGTGGCCATGGCGGGGGTTCCGGGGTGTCCGTGGGGGACCGGCTGCGCAGCCGTATCCGGACGGCGGCAGGGGACGGTCGGCCGGGGAAAGGTAAAGACCCGTCCCGAACGTCGCCAGACCGCTTGCTGCCGGCAAAACGAGCGTTTTCGATCGCCGGAAAGGGGGGATTCGGCGTATAGTCACGCGAAGCGAGCCGCCCCGCTTGCCAGACCGGGCCCGAGGAACTGCCGATGCGATCCCAGCACGTCGTCCACACGCGGTTCCGCGACGTCGTGGCGGTCGTCCTCGCGGGTGGCAAGGGAGCCCGCCTCGACCCGCTCACCCGCGATCGGGCCAAGCCCGCTGTGCCGTTCGGCGGCAGCTATCGCATCATCGACTTCGCCCTCTCCAACTGCCTCAACAGCGGCCTGCGTCGGGTGCTGCTGCTCACCCAATACAAGGCGAGCAGTCTCGACCGGCACATCAACCTCGGTTGGCACCGCTTCTTCTGCCGCGACCTCGGCGAGTTCCTCGACGTGCTGCCGCCGCAGCAGCGGGTCGACGAGAACTGGTACCTCGGCACCGCCGACGCGGTCTACCAGAACATTTACTCGCTGGAGATGGCGGAGCCCCGGCTGGTCGTGGTGCTCGCCGGTGACCACATCTACAAGATGAATTACCAGGCGCTCATCGACGCCCACGAACAAAGCGGCGCCGACGTGACGATCGGGGCGCTGCCGGTGCCGCGGCATGCGGCGCGGGAGTTCGGCACGATGGAGGTCGACGCCGCCGGACGCGTGCGGTCCTTCCGCGAGAAGGTGGCCGACCCTCCCACGATCCCCGGCCACGATCGTATGTGCCTGGCGTCGATGGGCATCTATTGCTTCTCCACGCCGTTCCTGCTGGAGCGGCTCAAGCGGGACGCGCTCGACCGCACGAGCCGGCACGACTTCGGCCACGACCTGCTGCCGGGCGTCATCGATTCCCACGGCGTGCAGGCGTTTCCGTTTCGTGACGAAAATCGAAAGACCGACGCCTACTGGCGGGATGTGGGCACCATCGACGCCTACTTCGCGGCGAACATGGACCTCATCGAGGTCGATCCGCAGTTGAACATGTACGACGAGCAGTGGCCGATCCGCACCCACCACCCGGCGTATCCGCCGCCGAAGTTCGTGTTCGCCGGCGAGGGCCACGGCGCCCGCCGCGGCGAGGCCACCGACAGCCTCGTCTGCCCGGGGGCGATCATCTCGGGCGGCCGCGTCAGCCGTTCGATCATCGGCCCGGGCGTGCGGGTCAACAGCTACGCCCGGGTCGAGGACAGCATCCTCTTCGAGGGCGTCGACATCGGCCGG
>JBIJCD010000425.1:0-3351 GCA_044344895.1 Pirellulales bacterium
CGCCGACGGCCGCCGAGGCCCGCGCGTTTCTCACCGACACATCGGCCGACAAGCGGACGCAGCTCGTCGACCGGCTGCTCGCCGACGACCGCTGGGCCGACCACTGGATGCCGCTGTGGCAGGACCTCCTCGCCGAGAACCCCAACATCCTGAATCCCACGCTCAACAACACCGGCCCCTTCAGGCGCTGGCTCCACGACTGCCTCCTCGACGACCTACCGCTCGACCGGATGGTGACGCAGCTCGTCCGCCAGCAGGGCAGCGTGATCGCCGGCGGCCCGGCCGGATTCGGCATGGCCTCGCAGAACGATTCCCCGTACGCGACGAAGGGCACGATCGTGTCCGCCGCGTTCCTGGGCATCGACACGAAGTGCGCCCGGTGCCACGACTCCCCGGCGGGCTCTGCCAAGCAGGAACAGCTCTTCCAGCTGGCCGCGATGCTGGCCGGAAAGCCGCTCGGCGTGCCCACCACCAGCAGCGTCGATCCGGTGAAGCTGCGGGCCGGCGGCCGCACGCCCCTGATCGAGGTCACACTGAAGCCAGGCACGAGCGTGCCGCCCCGCTGGCCGTTCGCGTCGCTGGGCATCGAGGAGCCGGCGCTGCCGGCGGCCCCTGCGGCTCCCTCGGCCGCGAGCCTGCCCCCGTCCGACGCGGACGTCGCCGACCAGTCTGCCGCGCAGGCCCAGGCCCCGGACAAAACGACGGACAAGACCACCGACACGAAGCCGGCCGGGAAGTCCGACGACACCAAGGCCGACGCGAAGCCCGCAAAGGATGAGAAGAAGGAGGGCGACAAGCCGGTGAAGAAACCGGAGCCTCCGATCGACATGGCCGCCCGCGACCGGCTGGCCCTGTTGCTGACGGCGCCGCAGAACGAGCGGTTCGCGCAGGTCGTGGCCAACCGCATCTGGGCCCGGTTCATGGGCCGCGGAATCGTGGAGCCACTCGATGACTGGGAGAAGGGGAGCGCGACGCACCCGGAACTCCTGCGCTGGCTGGGCCGCGAGTTCGTCCGCGGCGGCTATCGGGTCAAGCCACTGGCGCGGATCATCCTCACCTCGGCCGCCTACCAGCGGGCCGTCGATCCGGCGCTCCTGGCCCCCGATCCGCTCTACACCGCCGCCGAGCCCCGCCGTCTCTGGGCGGAGCAGGTGGTCGACTCGCTCGTCGCGACCACGGGCAAAAACATCGTCCTGGAGCGGGCCTGCCTCGATCTCAACGGCCGCCGCGAGGTGTCGAATGCGATCGACCTCGGCCTGCCCACCCGCGCCTGGATGCTCACGTCGCTGTCCAACGAGCGGGATCGGCCCAGCCTGTCGCTCCCGCGGCTGCAGGCCGTGGCCGACGTGCTCACGGCGCTGGGCTGGCGGGGCGCGCGGCAGGATCCAACGTCGGTCCGCGACGCCGCGGCCAACGCCCTGCAGCCGGCCATCCTGGCCAACGGCACGCTCTCGACATGGCTGGTGCGACTCAGCGACGACCATCCGCTCACGGCCGTGGCGATCGCGGCCCAGTCGCCCGAGGCGCTCGTGGAGGAACTCTTCATGCGGCTGTTGACGAGACGGCCGACACCGGCCGAACTCGAACTGCACGCCGGACATCTGCGGAGCGGCTTCCAGAGCCGCGTCATACCCGACGCCGTGCCCCGGCCGCGCGAGCACGCGCCGCCACCTTTCGTCACGTGGACCAACCACCTGCAACTGGAGGCGGGCGCGAAAAAGGAAGCGATGCGTGCCGCCGCCCTGGCCGGCGATCCGCCGACCACCCGATTCGCCCCGGAATGGCGGCAGCGGTGCGAGGATCTGATCTGGACGCTCGTGAACGCCCCTGAGATGCTCTTCCGACCGTGAGGTGAACCATGCCAGAGCCCGCATCCTTACGTGCCCATCGCCGGTCGGCGCGGCTGCACCGCCGCGGCTTCCTGGGCACGTCGGCCGCCGCAGTCGCCGCCACGCTCGCCCGCGGGTCGGAGACTGCCGGGAAGGCCCTCGGCAAGGCCGAGCACTGCATCATGATCTGGCTGGGCGGCGGCATGGCCCAGATCGACACGTTCGATCCCAAGCCGCTGGGCGACGCCAAAGCGAAGCCGCCAAAGGGGGGCAGCTACTATCCCGCGATCGACACCGCGGTGCCGGGTGTGCAAGTGACCGAGCATCTCGGCCGGACGGCCCGGCTGATGGAACGTGTCACGGCCGTCCGCACGGTCAACCATCGCGTGGTCGACGAGCATGCCTTCGCCACGAACCTCGTCCACACCGGCCGGATGATCAGCGGCAGCACCGTCTATCCGTCGATCGGCAGCATCGTGGCTCACCAGCGGGGCGCCGCCGATCCCACGGTGCCCGCCTACATGCTGATCGGCTATCCCAACGTCAGCCGCGGTCCTGGGTTCCTCGGTGCGAAGGCCGGCTTCGTCTATCTGGTCGACACGAAGACCGGACCAGCGGGATTCACGCGGCCAGACGACGTGCCCGAGGACCGGGCCGCCGCTCGGCAGCGGCTGCTCGCGCCCCTGCAGCAGCGGTTTCCCACTGGCTCGGTGCCGGCGGAGTATCTGGAGGCCCAGGCCGACGCCCTCAGGCTGGCCGGTCCCGGCTTCATGCGTCACTTCCGGCTCGACGAGGAGCCGGGCAGCGTCCGCGACGAGTACGGCGGCGAGTTCGGGCAGCGGTGCCTGCTGGCGCGGCGGCTGGTGCAATCGGGCGTGCGGTTCATCGAGGTTTCGCAAAACCTCAACTTCGTCAACGGCACCGGCTGGGATACCCACAACGACGGCCAGCTCAACCAGCACGTGCTCATCCGCGAACTCGACCAGGCACTCTCCACGCTGATCATGGATCTCGACGAGAAGGGACTGCTCGACCGCACGCTCATCGTGGTGGCGACCGAGTTCGGCCGGCCCTCGGCCTTCGACGGCGGCGGCGGCCGCGGCCACCAGGGGAGCACGTTCTCGCTGGTGCTCGCGGGCGGCGGCCTGAACCACTGCGGCGGCTACGGGGTGACCGACGAGGCCTGCAAGGAGCCCGTCGAGCATCCCGTGAGCATCCCCGACTTCCATGCCACGATCTTGGCAGCCCTGGGCATCCCGCCGCACGCGGAACTGCTCGACGGCGCCCGGCCAGTGCCCGTGACCGACGGCGGCACGCCGATCGCCAGGCTGTTCGGCTGAGCCCGGCGGTCGGGCCGGACCTGGCCGCAGGGTGTGCATCGCCGGCGGGCGTGCCATAATGCCCTCCACGTTGTCGGCCGCCGTCCATCGCCACGACGGCATGCGCCGCGGCGGATCCGACCGCACGACGAGGAGTGGGGCATGGCGCACGATCGCATCGCGGGCATACCGCGGCGGAGACT
>JBIJCD010000427.1:0-3350 GCA_044344895.1 Pirellulales bacterium
GAGACCGGGCTCTTCGGCGGGCCTCGGGTCACGAAGGATCACGCGCGGATCGAGGCTTTCGGCACCGTCGACGAGCTCAACAGCCATCTCGGCGTGGTGCGGACCCTGCCGGCGGCGAACCCCTTCGACCCGCTCCTGCGGCGGATCCAGTGCGAGCTCTTCGACCTCGGCGCCCAGCTGGCCACGCCCGGGGCCGTCGAGGAGCGGATCACCGCCGCCCACGTGGAACACCTCGAGGCCGCGATCGACAGCCACGAGGAGCTGCTCGAGCCGCTCACCTGCTTCATCCTGCCGACGGGCACGCCGCTGGCCGCCGCGCTCCACGTGGCCCGCACCGTCTGCCGCCGCGCCGAGCGCCGCGTGGTCACGCTCGCCGGCCGCGTCGAGACCACGATCCCGGCCAACGCCATCGAGTATCTCAACCGGCTCGGTGACCTGCTCTTCGTGCTGGCGCGGGTGGCCAATCGGCGGGCCGGGCTGTCCCGCTCTTTCGGCCCGCCGTGGCGCGGGCGGCGGAGGAGCTGCAGTCGCTGCGGCGGAAGATCGCCGCGCAGCACGCCGCCGGTGGTCCGGGCGTGCAGACCTGCATGCTGGCGTCAGATCTGTACGACGCGCTGGTCATCGGCCTTTGGAACGCCGTGCTCGACGATGCGTCGCCGCCCGATGCCGAAACGCTCCGCCGCCACGCCGTGCTGGTGGCCCACGGCGGCTACGGGCGACGCGAGATGGCGGCACACTCCGACGTCGATCTCATGCTGCTGCACGACCGGGCCGCCGCGGGACCCGTCGCTGCGGCCGCGAAGCGGCTGCTCCAGGACCTTTTCGACGCCGGCGCCGACGTGGGGCAGAGCGTGCGGACGATCCCCGACGCCTGCCGGCTGGCCGCCGCCGACGCCACGATCCTCAGCTCCCTGCTGGAGTGCCGGCCACTCGCGGGCAACGCCGAGATCGCGGACCGGCTCGCGGCACGCCTGCGCGGCCTGGTGGCGCGGGCTCCGCACCGGCATGCGCGATCGCTGGTCGAGGCCCGGCGTGCCGAATCGGCGAAGTACGGCGAGACGATTTCGCTGCTCGAGCCGAACGTGAAGCGGTCGACGGGAGGACTGCGCGACATTCAGCTCGTCCGCTGGCTCGGAATCGTGCTCCATGGAGAGGCGTCGTTCGACTCGCTGGCGCATCTGGGAGCGGTCAGCCGGGCCGACGCCGACAGGCTTCGCGATGCGGCCGAATACCTGATGCGCCTGCGGAACGATCTCCACATCGCCGCCGGCAAGGCGGCCGACGAGCTCACCCGCGACCAGCAGGTGCGGATCGCGGCGTCCCGGGGCATCGAGTCGCGGGACGGCCTGCTCGGCGTGGAGCGGTTCATGCGTGAGTACTTCGGGCACACTCGCGGCGTGGCCCAGGTCGCGGAGACGATGATCGCCGGGCTCCAGCGGCCACACCCGGTGCGGGCCGCCGTGGCCGGCGTCCTTGGTCACCAGTTCGACGGCCTGTTTCGCGTCGGGCCCACGGACGTGGCGGCGTTGCCCGGCCGCAGGGAGCGGGTGGCGGGCAGCCTGGACTCCATCGTGCGGCTGGTGGAGCTCTCGATGCTCTACGACCTGCCGGTCGAGCACGCCACCTGGGAGGTGGTGCGGTCGGGCGTCGCCGCGCTGCCCCGGCGGCCCGACCCCGAGGCGATGGCTAGGTTTCTCGGCCTCTTCGCCCGGCCAGCGCAGCTGGGGCGGGTCCTGCGGCGGCTCCACGAGATCGGAGCCCTCGAAATTCTCATCCCCGAATACGCACACGCCCGGCACTTGCTGCAGTTCAACAACTACCACAAGTATACCGTCGACGAGCACTGCATCATCGCGGTGGAACGCGCGGCCGAACTGCAGGACGACGCGGGCTGGCTGGGCGACGCCTGGCGGCAGATCAACCGCAAGCAGCCGGTGCTCCTGGCGCTCCTGATCCACGACCTCGGCAAGGGCTTCGTCGAGGACCACAGCGAGATCGGCGCCCGCATCGCCCGCGACGTATCGGCGCGGTTCGGGCTGCCCGCGGACGAGGCGGAGATCGTCGAGTTTCTCGTGCACAAGCATCTGGTGATGGCCCACCAGGCGTTTCGCCGCGACACGGGCGACGACAGCCTCGTGGCTGGGTTCGCCCGCGACGTCGGTTCACCGGAGGTTCTGCGGATGCTCACGGTGCTCACGGCCGCCGACGTGTCGGCCGTCGGTCCCGGGACGTGGACGAAGTGGAAGGCCGACCTGCTCGGCGCGCTCTACTTCCGCACGCTGGCCACGCTCGACGCCGAGAGCCCGTCCGTGGAGGCGGAGCGGCACCGGCGCGGCCTCGACAACCTGCTCGCCGGTCGCGACGCCGACGATCCGGTCGTGCGGCTGGCCCGCCAGCTGCCGCCGTCGTATCTGCATGCCGCCGAACCCGCCCTGGTGCTCGAGGAACTCGGCCGGCTCGTGCGGCTGGGACCGGACGGAGTGCACGCCACCACGCGGTGGCAGCCGGCGAACGGCACCGTCTCGGTCACCGTGGCGGCTCAGGAAACGGTCGCGGCCGGCATCTTCCACCGCATCACCGGAGCCCTGACGAGCGAGCGGCTGGAAATCCTGGCCGCCGACATCCACACGCTCGGGCGCGGGCTCGTGCTCGACCACTTCGTGGTGCACGATCCGGACTACTCCGGCGAGCCCTCCGAGGAACGGCTCGCGGAGATCGCCGCCACGATTCGCGCGGCGCTCAAGGCCGATCAGCCCCCCGCCTTCCGGCGGCGGTGGAATCCGTTCGCGCCGCTGCCGAATCCGGCGGCGACGCTGCCCGCCCGCGTGCGGTTCGACAACGAGAGCTCGGATCAGGCGACGATCATCGAGGTGTTCGCCAACGACGCGCCGGGGCTGCTGTACGCGATCGCGCAGGCCATTTTCGAGCAGGAACTCTCGGTGCGGTCGGCGAAGATCGGCACCTATCTCGACCAGGTGGTTGACGCCTTCCACGTGACAGACGCGGCGGGCCGCAAGGTGACCGATCCCGGACGGCTGGCCGCGGTCAGCCGCGCCATCGAGCGGGCCGCGGCACCGCTGACGGGGCCGCTCGGCGGCGGGTGAGCGCCGCCGGGTGAGGTCGGCGTTCCTGCCTCGGGACGCGGCTGGCCTGAGAGCGCATCTGGTTTCGCTGTCGCGACGACTTGGCAAACCTGGAGACGGAGGCGAGGGGGCGGCGAACGCTCGAGGAGTTTTGGGCCGCCTCGGCCCACGCGACGAGACTTTTGCCGCCCCGAAGCCGTCGCTCCACCAAACCGGGATGCGCCTTAGAGATACGTGTTGATCACGTTCTCGAAGAGCTCCTGTCGG
>JBIJCD010000428.1:0-3345 GCA_044344895.1 Pirellulales bacterium
GACTTCACGGATGACCCACTCCTCGGCCGCATCTTCCTGGGAGGGACGTTCGCGGTGCGGACCGAACTCTTGCGGGCCATCGGCTACGACCGCGCGGCCAGGGCCGGCGAAGACAAGCGGGTCGTCTTCACGCTCGCGAAGCACGCTCGCGGCAGGTATATCCAGGAGCCGCTGTATATCTATTTCGAGACCCGCGGTGTGAGCGCGGCCAAGGCGATCCTCGACTGCACGCACGAACTGGCGCTGCTCGGCGAGTGGGCACGCACCGCTCCCGCGGCGGAGACGCCCGCCTGGCGGCGCCGGCTGCGCCGGCTGCGGCTCAAGAAGGCGGCGCTGCGGGCCCTGGCCGCCATCCCCGGCGGCTACCGTCTGACGGTCGGGCTGCGGCAGCGTGGCAGCGTGGCGGCGCTGCCGCCGGAGAGGCTGGCTTTTCTCGCACGCGCAGCCACCCTCACCACCGACCGACTCGCTCCCACGGCGGAGCCCCACTGATGCCTCGCGTCTCGATCATCGTGCCCGGCCACAACGCCGCCGCCGATTGGGCCGACTGCCTCGGATCCGTCCAGGAGCAATCCTTCCAGGATGTCGAGGTCCTGTGGGTGGACTCCGCCTCCACCGACGACAGCCTCGACAGCATCCGCCGGAGTCATCCCGGCGTCAGGATCGTGTCGCTGACAGCGAACGCGGGCTTCCGCGGCGGATGCCGGGCCGGGGCGGCCGAGGCGACCGGCGACATCCTGGTGTTTCTCAATCAGGACACCGTCGCGGAGCCGGAGTGGCTCGCGCGGCTCGTCGCCGGCTTCGACCGGCCCGACGTCGGCATGGCCGCGCCACTGATCACGCTCCACGACCGGCCGGACCGCGTCAACGTGGCCGGCAACTCTTTTTTTTACTGGGGCCTGTATGGTTCACGCGGTGAGGGCGCCCCCGTGGAGACCTTCGCCCGCGCGGAGGAGTTGGGCGCCGTCTCCGGATGCTGCTTCGCCATCCGGCGTCCGCTCTGGGAAGAGCTCGGCGGCTTTTCGGCGGACTACGACGCGCATGACACGGGCTGGCACGCCGGATACGAGGATCTCGACCTGGGCTGGCGCGCGCGGCTCGCCGGCTGGCGGATCGTGCTGTGTCCCGACTCCCGGGTTCGGCACAAATACATCCGGAAGGGCTGGGCCGGGGCTCGGTTGCATGCGCTGTTTCACGGCTTTCTGCTCACCGGCCTCCGCAACTACCAGGCCCGCAGCCTGCTGCTGCTCTCGCCGCTCATCGTGCTCACCTGCATCGGCCTGCTCCTCCGGGCGGCGTGCGACTCGCCCACAGCGTGTGCGCGGCTCTGCGGATCGCTGTCCTGGCTGTGGCGAAACAGGCGGCTCGTGCGCGGCATGCGGGCCCGCGTGCAGGCGGCCCGGCACGTTCCCGATCTCGCGCTGCTGCCGTTCATGGCGGCCGCGCCGGAAGCCTGGCGGCGGCGGTTTCCTCACGCCGTCGCCTGGGTCGCGCTCGCGACCGGGAAGATCCTCTACGGCGCTGGCCTCCGCGTGCTGGAACTGCTGTCCCCCAGCCGCTGCACCGATCGGCGTCAGCGGGATGTTCTCGCTGGCTGATCAGACCACGGCGTGCCGCGGCCGAACGGCCTGGTCTGCAAACTCGACCCGTCGGACCGGTGCGCGATCGTGCCCGATCCGAACCGGTTGGTCGTGCCGGTGCGGGACTGGGTGATGCCGGATCGCGGCGGCAGCGGGGGGGGCTGCGCGGCGCATGATTCCACACAATCCGGGGATGAAGTCCGGGCGATTTTCGCCGCCGGAAGCATGCCCACCGGGAGGGGGAGGCGGCCGGCTTCCCCGCGTGCAGGATCTGTTTTCCCTGTCTTTTTACCTGCGATTCTCGCGCACTCGATGGCCTGCCGGGTGCCAATCGGACCGGCCACCGCCCGCGGCGGGTTTCGTGGCCTACAGTTACCGCGTCGGCATTCACCAGCGAGAGGATCGGCCCGCAGTGTTCGAAACCATCACGTTTTGGATCATCGTGGCCTGGTTTGGCTTCGGACTCTGGCTGGTCCTGTCATCGCTCCGGCAGCCCGCGGCGGCCGGCCCGGCACCGCCGGTGCCGCCGCTGCCGCCCCCCGACGAACCGGCGTAGACTCGACGTCAGTCGGTGTTCAAGTCGATCTCACTGGTCGATCGCCCCGGAGGCGTCCCGGATGCCCGCGAGATTCTGGCTCGTGCTCGCCCTGTCGCTGCTGGCAGGCATCGCGGTGTTGTGTGCCAAGGGAACCGGCCGCAAACAGCCATCGTCGGTGCCCTGGCGAGGCCAGGTCAAGCCGCCACCGCCGCCGCCCGTGCCGCGCGGCGGCGACTAGAGCGCATCTGGTTTAGCTGTAGCAACGACTTGGCAAACCTGGAGACGGAGGCGAGGGGTCGGCGAACGCTCGACGAGCGTGTGGCCGCTGCGGCCACAGCGAGGATACTTTTGCCGCCCCCGCGGCGGTGCTATGCCCCAGTCGCATGCGCTCGAGGTGGCCGTTCGTGTACGTGGACGACGATCTGCCTGGAGCGTTCTCCGCCGGGACGGCAGACGTCGCGGCGATCACCGCGGCCGCGCGGCTACTCTGCCGGCTGCAGCAGCGGCAGGTATGCCGACAGCGCATCCGGGGGCACGTTGTAGAGTCTCACGGCCCGGTCGTACATGCTGCGGGCCTCGGCCAGGTGGCCCGACCCGATAAGGATGCCGATCATCTCGCCGCTCGCCTGCCGCAGCTGCCGCATGAGCAGCGGGCTTTGGGTGTTCAGCCTCCAGCGGCCTGCGGCATCACGCACCAGCGACGGCGGCTCTCCAAGGCCGTCGTCATCGTCGATCGCGGCCAGTGTCGCCAGTGCCGCATTCCGCTCCTGCTCGTCGCCGACCCAGAACGCCTGCAGGAGCGAGACGGCGGCCCGGTCACGATCACCGGCGCGGCTGAAGCACTCCGCCAGCAGCTGCGAGGTCGATGCATCGCCGGGGTCGAGGTGCCGGGCGTATTCAAGCGAAGCCACCGCTTCCGGCCAGCGACGCAGCCGCATGAGCAGCTGGCCGTCGATGCGGTACATCTCGGGGTTGCCCGTATCGAAGACCCTCGCCTGCGGCACGCCCCGGCCCCGCTGGGCCGCCTTGGCGGCGTCGTTCATCGCCCGGTCGGCAGCCACGGCCCGCCGGCCAAGCGCGGCCCCCTTCTCGTACCACTCGCGGGCCGCCGGGGCCGCCGCATGGGGCTCGACGCCCGCCTGCAGCGAGATCCGGTCACCCAGCGCCAGGTGGTAGTACATCAGGTCGGCGATCAGCCGCACCGGCTCGTGCACCAGCCCGAGCGGC
>JBIJCD010000429.1:0-3344 GCA_044344895.1 Pirellulales bacterium
GAGGGGTCGGCGACCGCTCGCGGCGCTGTGGCCCGCCTCGGCCCACGCGACGAGACTTTTGCCGCCCCGAAGCCGTCGCTCCACCAAACCGGGATGCGCTCTAGGCCCGCCGCACCAGGAGCTTGTCGATGCGGCGGCCGTCCATGTCGACCACCTCGATCATCAGGCCACGCCAGCGGAGCGTGTCGCCGGTGGCCGGGATCCGCTCCAGTTCGGCGAGCACGAGGCCCGACACCGTCGAGTAGTCGCGGGGCACCGCCTCGAGCTTGAGTTCGAGACGTTTGGCCAGATCCTCGATGCCGGCCCCGCCGTCGACCAGCCAGGAGCCGTCCTCGCGCTGCACGAATTCCACCGCCTCCCGGCGATGCTCGTCGTGGATCTCTCCCACGAGTTCCTCGAGCACGTCTTCCAGCGTCACCAAGCCCTCGGTGCCGCCGTACTCGTCGAGGACGATGGCCAGCTGGTTGCGTTCCTTCTGAAAAAGTTCGAGCAGCCGGTCGAGCGGCATCGTCTCCGGCACGAACAGGGCGCGGTGCATCATCTTTCGCAATTCGATCGGCCACCCCATCCAGTTGTGTCGCAGCACGTCCTTGAGCGACACGTAGCCGAGGATGTGGTCGAGCGAGCCCTCGTAGACCGGCAGCCGGGAATAGCCCGCCATGGCGATGGCGCCGAGCACCTCCCCCGGGGGCGTCTCGATGTCGAGCGCGTCGAGGTCGATCCGCGGCCGCATGATGTCGCGCACGGTCCGTTCGCCGAGCCGCAGGGCCTCGGTGGCGACCGCCTGCTCCACCGCCTCGAGCACGCCCTCGGCACGGCCGGCCTCGAGGAGGTGCTCGATGTCGTCCACCGACACGCTGGGGCCGTCCTGCCGGTGGGCGCCGAGCAGTGTCAGCACGGCGGATGTCGATGCTCCCATCAGCCAGACGAGCGGGCGGGTGAGCCGGGCGAAGAGCTTCATCGCGGGCGCGGCCATCCGGGCGAACGCCTCCGCCCGGCGCAGCGCCAGCCGCTTGGGCACGAGCTCGCCGAGGAGCAGCGTCACGAACGACAGCAGCACCACGAACACCGTCAGGGCGATCGGCCGCGCGAAGCCGCGCAGCGGGGTGGGACCATGGGCCCGGATCCACTCCCCGAAGTCGCTCACGAGCCGGTCGCCGCCGTACGCAGCGGCGAGCGTGCCGACCAGCGTGATGCCGATCTGCACGGTGGGGAGGAACTGATCGGGGCTCGACGCCAGATCCAGCGCGGCCTTCGCTGCCTGATCGCCCGCCTCGGCCAGCTGCCGCAGCCGGCCCCGGCGGCTGGCGACGATCGCCATCTCCGCGCCGGAGAAGAACCCGTTGGCCAGGATCAGCGCCAGGACGATGAACAGCTCCAGCAGCATCGCACTCACGTCGCAGGTGTCGGGTGTCAGGTCGCGGGGCCGTCGCGGCGGATGACGGCGAGATTGTCGCGGTGCACGACCTCCTCGTAGGGGCAGTACCCCAGCACGGCGGCGATCTGCTCGGTTTTGAGCCCGGCGATCCGCCGCAGTTCGTCGACGGGGTAGTTCACGAGTCCCCGGGCGAAGACCCGCCCGTCGGCCAACGCCAGGGAGATCACGTCGCCGGCCGCGAAGGTCCCTTCGATCGCGGTGACCCCCGCCGCCAGCAGGCTGCGGCCGCGGGCCAGCACCGCCTCGTGGGCCCCGCCGTCGACCGTCACCGTGCCACGCGGATCGGCTGACCAGCCGAGCCAGCGCTTCCAGGCCGGCATGGTGGTCTCGCGTCCTGGGAAGAGCGTCCCCACGGTCTCGCCTGCACAGATCCGCTCCAGCACGCTGTCGTCGCGCCCCGAGGCGATGATGCAGCTGCCTCCGGCCTCGGTGACGATCGTCGCCGCCGCGATCTTGCTGGCCATGCCGCCCTTGGAGAGGCCGCCGGCCCGGTCCCGGGCCAGGGCCGCGATCGATGCGTCGATCCTCGGCACGGTGGCGAGGCGATTCGCGCCGGGCTCCGAAGGATGCCGGTCGTAGAGGCCTTCCACGTCGGAAAGCAGCACCAGCAGCGGCGCGCCGAGCAGCGTCGCGACCAGCGCGGCGAGGCGGTCGTTGTCGCCGAACGAGGTGCGCAACTCCTCGACGCTCACCGTGTCGTTCTCGTTGATGATCGGCACGGCCTCGTAATCGAGCAGGGCGCGCAGTGTGTTGCGGATGTTGAGATAGCGGGCCCGGTCCTTGAGGTCGTCGGCCACCAGCAGCACCTGGGCCGCGTGTCGGCCGTGCGCCCGCAGCGCCCGCTCGTACGATTCGATGAGGCAGCTCTGGCCGATCGCGGCCACCGCCTGGAGGTGGGCCAGTTCCTGCGGCCGCCGGGGCAGCCCCATGCGTCCCATGCCGGCCCCGACGGCCCCCGAGCTGACGAGCACCACCTGGCGGCCCGCCGCGAGGATCGCGTCGAATTGGCGTCCCAGCGACTCGATCCGCGAGTCGTCGAGGAGGCCGTCGGGCCCGGTGAGAACGCGGGTGCCCACCTTGACGACGATCAGCCGGGCTGCGGCGGCGATCTCGGTACGGAGGGGGTCGGTCATCGGTGGCGGCGGTCAGAATGCGGTGGATCGATCCCGGCGCGGTGTCCGGGGATCGGCATGGTACCTTCGTCCAGGGAGCGGGGGCCACACGACCGGCGAACAGGGCCTGTCGCCGCCCGGAATCGCTCGCGGCCGTGGAATCGCCGCAACCGCGAGCAGCCCGTTGAGGCATCCGACGCGCAGCCCGTATAGTGCGGGTGCGTGGTGGAACGCGGCCGGGCCTGCCGACCTCCGGGCGACTGCGAAACATCCTCCGGGGCGTTTGCTGTGAGCGATTTGCATCACGAGTGCGGGCTGGCGGCCATCTATCACCTGCCCGGTCACGACCCCAGCCCGCTCTGCCCGGCGCAGGGTGCCGAGGAGATCTCCCGGCTCGTGCCGAGGATGCTGCTGGACATCCAAAACCGGGGGCAGCTGTCGGCCGGCATGACCGTCTGGAATCCCGACCGCAGCCAGCTGCTGGCGACCATCAAGGACGTGGGCAGCGTCAGCGAGGTGTTTCGACTGAGCCACCGGGGCAAGTACGAGGCGCTGATGTCGCAGCACACCGGCCGGGCCGCCATCGGCCACGTGCGGTACGCCACCTGCGGGGCCGAAGACCGCGGCTACGCCCAGCCGCTGGAGCGGCCCCACATCCAGAAGCGGAAGTGGTTCGCCTTCGGCTTCAACGGGCAGCTGGCCAACTATCCGCAGCTGCGGGCGGAGATTTTGGCCAACGACGAGAACCACCTCGCCCGTGACAACGACACCGAAGTGATCATGCACGCGATCGG
>JBIJCD010000430.1:0-3333 GCA_044344895.1 Pirellulales bacterium
GCGGGGCAGCCGCGGCCCCCGAATTTCCCAGCCGCCCACCCGACCGGCACGACCGTCACCAGGCCGCCGGGAGACGCGGCCCGACGGTCTCCCTCGCGAGACGCTGGTAGATTCTCTTGATGCCCGTCTTTTCCGCACCGTCGCCCCACGTCGCGGCCCTGGCCGCGGCCCTGACCGCCGTCCTGGCCGGGTGGGGCATGTATCGCGTCCGCGGCTCCACGGCGGTGCCGGCGGCGGCATGGTCGCTCATCGCCTGCCTCGCGCTCGCCGCCGAGATGGCCGCCCACGCGGCCGGCCGGCTGGCCGACCCGGCGGCGGCCGCCGCGGCCCGGCTGGCGGTCGTGTCGCTCTCACTTTGTCCGGCAATGTCGCTCTTGGGCGCCAAACGTCCGCAGCACGGCGCGTGGCAGTTCATCGTGGCGACATTGGCCTTCGTGCTCTTCCTGCCGGCGATCTCCGCCAGGCTCGTGCGGCCTGGCAGCCTGCCCGACCTCCACATCATCGAGCGGGCCTTTATGCCGCTGCTCATCCTCGTGGGCTGGCTCAACTTCGCAGCCACCCGCCGGGCCGCGGCCGTCACCTGCGTCGCGTTCGGCCAGCTGGTTCTGCTCCGGGGATTCCTGCCCGGTGTCGCGACGGCAGCGACAGCTTTCGGCGGCAGGCTCGATGCCTTGGCCGCGGCGAGCATCGCCTGCGGCGGCCTGATCGCCACCGCTCAAGCGCTCGCGACGATCCGCCCGGCAGCCGCCGCCAACCGTGAATACTCCACCCCGGCACCGCCCGACGGGCCCGCATCGGCCGACGATCTGGCAGCGGCCGTCGACCCCGCCTTCCTCGGCATCCGCGAAACGCTGGGCGCCGCCTGGGCCCTGCGGCTCGCCGAGGCGTTCGACTCGCTGGCGACGGCCCGCGGCTGGCCATGTCGTCTGCGTTTTGGTGGCCTCGCGGTTGAGGGCAGCGAAGACGCCGCGTGGCATCGCGATGCCCGGCACGCGTTCCGCGCGCTGGCCCGCCGATTCGTCGACGACGGCTGGCTAGCCCGCCATGGCTGGCCGGCGGACGGTCGCGAGCCGCAGGCGTCTCGTAACGCGCAGGCGTGATCGGCCGCGCCGCGGGCCCCGACCTCCGCCGACCCGACTGATCAAAATCGGCCCGAGGCACCACCGGGCCATGGCCCCCCGGGCGGACGGGCGGTAAACTTCTGTTCCCGACGGGCCCGCCGGCCAACCGGCAGGGGGGCGTCCGTGGGGTTTTCGTCCCTTCGATCCTGGAGTCTTTCATGGCTGATGAATCCGCCCCGGCCCGTGCCGAGCAGCAGATGCCGGTTCCCGTCGACGAGTCGCACATCGTCGCCACCTACGCCAACTTCTGCCGCGTAACCGGCACCCCCGAGGAGCTGATCGTCGACTTCGGCCTCAACAAGCAGGTCGCCGGCACCTCGCCCGACACGATCCAGCTCACGCAGCGGATCATCGTCAACTTCTTCACGGCCAAGCGGCTCGCCGCCGCGCTGGCGATGGCGGTCGCCCGTCACGAGCAGGCCTTCGGTGTGCTCGAGACCGACGTGCAGCGCCGCATCGTGCACCAGCCGTCGTCGAGGGCCTGAGCCGGGCGGGCCGGAGCATCCGATGGCCCGCGGCACGAGCCAGGGTTCCAAACGCGCGTGGCGGCCGCCCCGGAAAGCGGGGCGGCCGCCGGCGCGGTGTTCGCGATCGCCTGCCGCGATCGACCACACGTACGTGAGCGACGATGAGCATTGACGAAGAGGTGGAGATCGAGCGGGCCCGCAGCCAGATCCGGGCGCTCGTGGCCGAGATCGAGCAGCTCGGCCGGGGTGATCTCGCCGAGGCCGAGTTCTTCCGCGGCCTCCTCGAGCGGGTGCTGCTGGCGATGGAGGCAGTCGCCGGGCTCGTCTGGCTCGTCGGCGAGGGGGGCCGCGTCGAGCCGATCTGCCACGCCGGCGTCGAGCGGACCGGCATCGCGGCCAGCGACGAGACACAGGCCGCCCACGGCGCGCTCGTGCAGACGCTCGTCGGCAGCTCCACGGGCGTGCTCGTGCCGCCGCGGGCCGAGGTGACGGCCGCCGAGGGACAGAAGCCCGCCAGCAACGCCACCGACCTGCTCGTGATCGCCGCGCCGATCGACAAGGGGGGCGTGCGGGCCGGACTGATCGAGGTCTTCCACCAGCCGAACCTGCCCGACGTGGAGCGGGGCTACCTGGCGTTTCTCGAGCAGGTGTCGGCCGTGGCCGCCGACTACATGGGACGGCGGCAGCTCAAGACGCTCGACTCCCAGCAGACCGCCCTCACGCAGGTGGAGCGGTTCAGCCGGGCGGTGCACGAGTCGCTCGACCCGATCGCGACGGCCTTCGTGCTCGCCAACGAGGCGCGGCGGATCATCGGCTGCGACCGGGTGAGCGTGCTCGTCAAGCGAGGCCGCAGGCTGCGGCTCGAGGCGGTGAGCGGCCAGGAGTCGGTGGAGCGGCGGGCCTCCGCCGTGCAGGCGATCGAGGCGCTCGTGCGCGTGGTCGCCACCGCGGGCGACCCGCTCTGGCACCCGGATTCCAGCCGCGAGCTGCCCCCGCAGATCGAAGAGGAGCTCGAGCACTACATCGACGAGTCGCACGCCTCGGCGCTGGCCATCATCCCGCTCGACAAGCCGAAGCCGACGCCGGTGGTGAAACCCGGCGGCGTCGACGCCGTCGCGGTGGCCAAGGCCGAGGCCATGCCGCAGACCGCGCCGGAGCCGATCGGCGCCCTGGTCGCCGAGTGGTTTTCCTCGAGCACGTTCGACGAGGGCAAGCGGGCCCGGGTCGACCTGGTGGCGGAGCACGGCAAGGTGGCGCTGTCCAACGCGCTGGTGCACACCGGCCTGCCGCTCTTCGGGCTGATCGACCTGCTCGGCAAGTCGCGGGTGCTCACGACGGCCCGCAACCTGCCGCGGACGGTGCTGGCCGCGCTCTCGGCACTGGCGGCGCTGCTGGCGCTCGTCCTCATCCCGGCCGAGCTGCGGCTGGAGGGAAAGGGCACCCTCGAGCCGGTCCACCGCCGCGACGTCTTCGCCGGCATCGACGGCGTGGTCGAGAAGCTGGAGCCGGGGCTCGAGCACGGCGCCGAGGTGAAGGCCGACCAGCTCCTGGCCACCCTCCGCAACACCGACCTCGAGGTGGCGCTCACCGACGTGCTCGGCCGCAAGGCGTCGAGCGAGGAGCAGCTGGTGGCCACCCGGCGGGCGCTCCTGGAGGACAAGAAGATCTCGGCCGACGAGAAGACCCGGCTCTCCGGCCGGGCCGCCCAGCTGCAGCGGGAGATCGAAAGCCTCGAACAGCAGCGA
>JBIJCD010000431.1:0-3327 GCA_044344895.1 Pirellulales bacterium
GCCGGCCATTGAGCAGGATGTCCGCGACGCGGCCGTATACCGGTGCCGATGCGTCACGCGGCCGACCGATGAGTCCCGCCAGATGCGGCCCCGGAATGATTTCCAGCAGCTGCACGCTGTGCACGTCCCTGAGCACGCCCGCATCAATCAGCACCCGGCCCAGCGGACGCACGCCTTCGCGGATCTCGCGGGCCGTCCGGACGTCGACGCTCTTGAGGTCGATCCGCACGATCCCGTGCTGCAAAACCTGGCCGGACGGTGATTCGAGCAGGATCTCCCGGGCGTACCACGCCGCCGCGTCGCCAGCCTCGGGCTGATCGACCGCCCGCCCCACGATCCGCAGCCGCACCTCCGTGCCATGGAATCGCTCCATGGTCACGGTCATGTGGCTGCGGTGGTCGAGCAGCTGCCGCGCGGGCTGCGGAACCTCCTCCGGCCGCACGCCCCGCAGCCGGCCGAACTCCTCTGGCCGGCAGAACAGCCGCACCAGGGCCTGGCCACGTTCCACCGGGTCGCGAAGGGGGGGCTCGACTCGCATGACAATCCGCCGAAGCGACGCGCCCGCGGCCCACCGCAGGCAAGAAGCTCGGATTGTCGGCGAACCGCGCCGGCCGCAGCAAGCGTCGAGCCTCAGACGGCGGCGCCGTCGGGCTCTGGCACGGCCAGATCGAGCAGGAACTCGAGCACTTCCCGCAGCCTGCGGCCCCCGCAGGTGGCGGCGGCCGCCGCCGCGAGCGCCCGCTGTTCCGCGACGATCGCGGTCGCCCGGGCGAATACCCCGGCCTTCGCATAGAGGTCTCGCACCTCCGCCAAGGCGGCCGCCACCTCGGCGTCTGCGACCCCGGGCCGACCGGCCGAACGGGCGAGGTCGCGAAGCCGCGCCGTCTCGCCGGGCGACAGTCCCTCGAGTGCCAGGGCCCACATCACGGTGGGACGGCCGCCGAGCAGGTCTCCGGCGGCCCGCCGGTCGTTCTCGAGATCCCCCTTCCAGTCCTTGAGATCGTTGAGCACCTGGAAGCCCGTGCCGACGTGCAGCGAGTAGGGCCCGATCGCCCCGGCTTGCGCGGGCTCCACGCCCGCCAGCCTGATGCCCATCGCCAACGCCGCCTCGAACGCCGGCGACGTCTTCAAGCCGTAGATTGTCAGCGCCTCGGCGGGCGTGAGCGGCCGCTCGCCGCCGTCCCGCCACGCCAGCTCCGCGCCCTGCCCCCGGGCCAGCCGCACGTGCGCGTCGGCGAGGATCGCGACGATGTCGCGGGTGGTGCCCGGAGCGACTTCCGGCAGTCCCGCCACGATCCGGTAACCGAGTCCTACGAGATAGTCGCCCGCATTGATCGCCGCAGGCACACCCCGCTCCACGTGGAGCGTCGACCTCCCGTACCGCATCAGGTCGTCGTCCTCGATGTCGTCGTGGATCAGCGAGGCCTTGTGGAACACCTCGATCGCCACCGCGGCGGCGCGAACGGCGTCCCGCGAACCGCCGCCTCCGCCATCAGCCAGGTCGTCCCGCACGGCATCGTGCGCCGCGAGGCAGATGAAGGGCCTCAGAAACTTGCCGCCGCGAACGAGAAACTCTCCGGCCATCGCGGCCGTGGCGTCGAGCGGCGAAATCACCGTGGCGTCGCCCACGGCTTCACCGAACGCCTGCCCGACCTGAAGCCGATCGGCCAGGGACGACAGCCTGGCCGGCGTGAACATGCCCGCAGCCTCGTGCAAGAGCGGCAGGTAATCGCCCACCGGTGCCGAGCCACCGCCCGCGACGCCGACCAGCCGCAGCACCCAATCGACGTCGATGGCCGCCGCCGACATGGCTGCGGCACAGCTCTCGGCCTCCAGCCCGCCCTCGACGCAGGCTGCGTCGGGCTCGCAGGGAATCGCCGCCACGGGCAACGAAAACGCCGGCAGCATCGCGAACGCCTTTTCGAGATCGCGGAGGCGGGCGATCCCCATGACTCCGTCGTACTGCCCGGTCAGCAGGCCGCCGATGCCGGCAACGGCACGCTGCACAGGCTCCACCACCCAGCCGCCGTCGCGGGCCGCCGACCAGATCGTGGCGATGCCGCAGTCGGGGCCGCAGACCCGCGGCACAGCCCCTGCTTCAGGCTGCGAGCTCTCGACGGAGGATGTCGCGACCGCGTGCGGGCAGTCGGGCAGCAACAGCAGACGCCGTCCCGCCGGCGCCGCCGCCAACCGCTCCCGCCAGAATTCGGAGACGATCGTGACCATGGTCCACCCGACATGCTCGGGACGGGCCTGGGCCCGCTTCACGAGCGTCTCCGCCGCGGTGCGCAGACCAGCGGCCGTTCGCGCGGCGGGGGGCACGCCCTCGGCCCGCCACGCCGACACGAGATCCGCCGCCATCGCCCGCAGCCGCTCGCGGAGCGACCGTGCCCCGGGGCACCGCATGTCGGCCGACTGGGTGCCGGCGGCACCGCCGGCCCCGACACCTGCCGGAGGGATCGGACGCAGGGCGATGGGACCGACTCGGGCAGGGGACGACTCGGCTGCCAAGGGCGACTTGTGCACGACGTCCCTCCTTGAGGAGCGTGGGGAAATCCGGCGGCCGTGGCCTCCGCCTATTCCCCCGCAACCGCACGGCCCGGCCGCCGCTAACCCGCCGGCCGCGAATCGGCCGCGGGATCGAAAAACCGCGGCAGGATCGCATCGACCTCGAGCAGGCCGCGGCGGGACAGCACGGGCACGGGCGCCACCTGTTCCAGGTACCCCTCCGCCGCCAGGGCCCGCCAGCGGTCGGCCCACTCCGCCAGCGGGTCGACACCGAACTTACCGGCCAGCCTGCCGACATCGAGCCGGCCCCGCTTCAGGCCCAGCACCGTTTCCCTGATGAAGAGCTCCCGGCTGGTCGGCACGAGCCCGCGGTGGATCGGCAGCCGACCGGCCTCGACCGCGGCCAGGTAGTCGTCCCAGTGGGTCGCATTCTGGTAATGAAGCCCGGAGAGATGGCCGAAGCTGGCCACGCCCAGCGCGAGCAGGTCGCTTCCCTCCCAGAGCATGTCGCGGTAGCGAAAGTGCACGCGGGCCGGATCGCGGACGAGCGTGTAGCCGCTGGAGATCGCGTAGCCCCGCTCCAGGCAGCGGTCGAAGGCCCAATCCACCCACGCCCGCTTCGTGGGCCAGTCGGCGACGGGCGTCTGGCCGCCGCCGTCCCGCGCGTCGCGGACGAACACGGTGTTGAACGGCAGCTCCATCTGGTAGATCGTGATGCTGTCGGGCTCGAGCGACAGTGTCTTGTCCACCGTCTGCTGCCACGACTCGAACGTGTCGCCAACCATGCCGGCGATCAGGTCGACGTTGGTGTTGGGAAAA
>JBIJCD010000058.1:0-12370 GCA_044344895.1 Pirellulales bacterium
CGACCCACGCGCTTTACCGGTGAGCGGACCGCTGCCGGCTACCCGGCTGCACGGGCCGCGGCGAGCCGCGCAGCGAGCAACCGGCTCATCGGCTGCCCGGCGACCATGGGATCGGCTGCCAACGTCGCCAGCAGGATGGCGAGCCTGTCGGCGGCGGGCAGCGTGAGGTTGAGGAGGATCGACCGTCGCCCCGCGATCACGCAGGGACCGCCGGGAATGTCGTCCAAAGGCTCCTCGCGGACGTCGTAGCCCAGTTCCTGGGCCAGACAGCGGGATTCCTCGAGCAGGCCGAGCGTGTCGTCCATGGTCCGGGAAGCGTCAGCGCCAGCGTGACGGCGGGAGGCCGAGCTGCTCGCGGCGGGCATCCATGGCCCGCCGGTATTCCGTGAACTGGGCCCGCTGCTCCGGCGAGGTGCTGTCGATCATCCGCTTTCGCCAGTTGTTGCGTTCGTCTTCATTGCCGTTGCGGGGCGGGCCACCCGGAGGTCCGCCGCCGGCACCACCGGCGCCACCGGCACCGGCGGGCTGTGACGACTCCCATGCCTTCCGCATCAGATCTTCCTGCTTGATCTGGCGATCGAGCTCCGCCTGTCGCTGCTCGGGGGGCAGGGCGAAATAGGCGTTGATCCGCTGCTGCATCGCCGAACGGAAGAAGCTGCCACCGCCCGCCATCGCCTGCATCCGCAGGTGCGGCGGGAGGGCCTCGATCTTCTCCCGCACCGCCGCCATCGAAGCCACCGCCTCCTTGGCTTCCTCCAGCGTGGCCGGACCGCCGTTGGCCGTGAATCGCTCGCGCGACTCCGTCTGCAGGGCACGGATCTCGGCGATCCGCGGGTCGGTCGTGAACCGGATCCAGCCGAAGAGCCAGGCGACGAGGAAGGCCAGGATCGCCACGCCGGCGATGATCAGCAGCCACTTCGTCTTCCGCCCCAGCGAAGACTCATCGTCATCGGCTTGCGAATACGGACTTGAACGCATGGAAGCGGTGCTCATGGCGGGCCTGCGTGTGGGTGTCGGGAAAGCGGCGTGGCTCGTTCAGGACTCGTTGATGGGGCACGCGGACGTCGGTTCGTCGTCTGCGCACACGGGGATTGCCGACGTTGTCACAGGTTGTCGACGTGCCCGTCGAGGTAGAGGAAGTTGCGGGCACCCTCGGGCGGCGTCCACGACTGGCCATCCCCCGGATCGTTCATTCCGGAGACGTCGGCGCCGAACATCGAGGCCCATCCCGTGGCGTGGAAGGCGGCGAACTCGTACAGCACCCAGAGCTTCGACGTGGCCCCGAGTTGGCCGCCGTAGCGGATCGCCTCCTCGCGGCTGCGGCCGCGGAGCTTGCCGGTCGCGGTGTCGGTGATGGTGAGGCGACGCTGCGGGTATTCGTAGCTCGTGCCCTCGAGTGCGAGGTTGGCGGCCTTGTACTCGGCGGGCTTCTGCGCGTCGGGGATCGCGGCCAGGAGGGACTGGGCCGTGGTCACCACCGCCGAGCCGGGATCTCGCGCGAAGAAGACCGTGTCGGAAGGGCAGCGGAACGTCTGCTTGCTGTCCTCGATGAAAGGCCCCAGGGCGGTCGTGATGCTCGGATAGAGCGGCCGCGAACCGGCGACGTAGAAGGAGGGCTCCATGCTGGGCATCGTCGCGGCCACCGGGAACCGGTTGGGCTTGGTGCGGTCGATGTACATCTGCATGGCGATCCCGATCTGCTTCAGATTCGACATGCAGGACATCCGCCGGGAGGCCTCACGAGCCGACTGCACGGCCGGCAGCAGCATGCCAACCAGCAGCCCGAGGATCGAGATCACCACGAGCAACTCGACGAGCGTCATGCCGTGCCGAAGGCCGTTCGGGGCCGCTGTGGCTGGCGGGCGGGAGATGCTGGTGTGCGGCATGGGCGGCTCCACTGGCCGAGGGGCGGCGAATTGTAGCCTCGGCGGCGGCACGCGGTCGATACGCGAGGAGGGGGCGTAAGTCTCGGCCCTCTCGCAGGTTGGGTTGAGCGGCGGGGTGGAAGCGGACGATTGGCTCGTCCTTGCCCGCTGCGGAAGCTGTGCGGGCCGGGCGAGAGTTCTCGAAACCGCAAGGCGGACGGTCGTGGAGTGGGGCGGAGCAGCGAGGTGATCGTGCGGCTGGGCGACCAATCTTTCGACTCGTCGGACGGGGTGGAGCGGCGGGCGGCCGGCGGGCCGGACGAGGCGGCGTCGCTCCGGCGGGAGCTCGACGTCGCCCGGCTGAAGCACGCGGCTGAAGTGGCCGACCTGCGGCGGCAGATCCTCGAGGCCCGCAAGCTGGCCTCGCTGGGCGAGCTGCTCGGCACCACGACGCACGAGTTCAACAACGCGCTCACGACCATTCTCAACTACGCGCGGTTGGGACTGCGGCACCGTGACCAGGCCACCCGCGACAAGGCGCTCGAGCGGATCCTGTCGGCGGGCACGCGGGCCGCGAAGATCGCAGCCAGCGTGCTGGGCATGTCCCGGCACGGCACCACGCGCCTCGAGCCGGTGAACCTCCAGGCGCTGATCGAGGACGTGCTGGTGCTGCTGGAGCGGGAGATGATGAAGTACCGGGTGCAGGTGGAGCGGGAGTTCGCGCCGGTGCCCAAGGTGCTGGCGAACCCGGGGCAGATCCAGCAGGTGCTGCTCAACCTCATGGTCAACGCCCGGCAGGCGATGCAGGGTGGCGGCCGGCTGATCCTGCGGCTCTCGCTCGACGAGTCGAGCGGGCTCGTCGACCTGATGGTCCGCGACACTGGGTGCGGCATGGCGCCCGACGTGATGCGGCGGATCTTCGAGCCCCGTTTCTCGACGAAGGCCGGTCCGGACGAGACCGGCAAGGGGGGGACCGGGCTGGGATTGACGGCCTGCAAGGAGATCGTGGAGGCCCACCGCGGCCGCATCCGTGTAGAGAGCGGCGTCGGCAAGGGCACGGCGATCACGATCCGCCTGCCGATGCAGCCGGCGGCGCAGCTGCCGGCCGCCTGACCGAAATCGGGCCGCGGGGCCGCGGGGCGCCTACAATCGGGGCGTCACCCGCAGGGAGCCCCGCCATGCCCGAGCCCCGTCTCCCCCGCACCCTCGCCGAACTCCGCGCCAGCGGCTGGCGCAGCCGCACCGTCAAGGACGAGGTGCGGGAGAATTTCACGCGGATGCTCCGCGCCGGCGACGAGCTCTTTCCCGGCATCGTCGGCTACGACGACACGGTGATCCCCGAGATCAACGTGGCGCTGCTGGCCGGCCACGACATGCTCTTCCTGGGTGAGAAGGGGCAGGCCAAGAGCCGCCTGATGCGGCTGCTCGTGCGGTTTCTGGACGAGCACATCCCCTACCTCGACGATCCCGCCATCCCGCTGCACGACGATCCCTCCGCCCCGATCACCTCCGCCGGTCGGCGGTTGGTGGCCGAACGCCAGCCGCACGACGTGCCGATTGCCTGGTGGCACCGCGCCGACCGCTACGCCGAGCGGCTCTCCCCGGGCACGAAGTTCGCCGACATCATCGGCGAGATCGACCCAGCCAAACTCGCCGGCGGCACGAGCATGGCCAGCGAGGATGCGCTGCACCTGGGCCTCATCCCCCGGATGCACCGCGGCATCTTCGCCATGAACGAGCTGCCGGAGCTGGACGAGCTGGTGCAGGTGGGGATGTTCAACATCCTCGAGGAGCGGGACGTGCAAATCCGCGGCTATCCCGTGAAGTTCGACATCGACGTGATGCTGCTCTTTTCGGCGAACCCCTCCACCTACAACCGTTCCGGCAAGGTCATTCCGCAGCTCAAGGACCGGATCGGCTCGGTGATCCACACCCATTATCCCCGCGACCGCGACCTCGGCATTCGCGTCGCGGAGCAGGAGTCGGGCGTCGACATCGGTGGGGAGTGGCCGGTGGCTGTGCCCTACTACATGAAGGAAGTCCTGGAGCAGATCACGATCGCGGCCCGCAAGAGCAAGTTCATCGACCAGCAGTCGGGCGTGAGCGCCCGCTTTTCGATCGCCAATTACGAAACGGTGATCGCCAGCGCCCGGCAGCGGGCCATCCGCCTCGGCGAGCGGCCGGCGGTGCCGCGGGTCAGCGACCTCGGGCACCTCTACGCCTCGAGCCTCGGCAAGCTGGAGCTCGACCTGATGGGGAGCCACCAGATGACCGAGCGGCAGGTGCTCGACAGCGTGGTGGCGGAGGCGATTGCGACCGTGTTCGAGGAATACGTGGAGAAGCACGGGCTCGACGAGATCGCGAAGGTGTTCGGTGCCGGCGCCCGGATCGAGGTGGGCGACACTGTTCCCTCGGCCGCCTACGCCCGGATCGTGGAGGAGGTGCCCGCCGTCTGGGACAAGGCGTTCGAGGTGAACGCCTCGGCCGATCCGGCCGTGCGGGCCAGCTGCATCGAATTCGTGCTCGCCGGCCTCTACGCCACCGAGCGGATCTCGCGAGTGCAGTCGCACGGCCGCACGATCTACGACACGGGCGGCATGAGGTGAGCCACCATGCCAAACCGTGACACGCTCGGCGGGATCGTCCACAGCTACCAGCGGTATGATCCGGCGCGGATCCCGCCGCCGCGGCCGCCGCAGGTGGATCTCGTCACGCCGGCGATGGAGCACCTGCTCGAGTTCGGTGACATCGACGAACTCACTGAGGAACAGCTCGCCGACGCCGTGATGCTCGACCCGGAGCAGATTCGCGGACTCGGCCCGTCGCTCGCCCGCATGATCGAGACGCTCGAGCAACGCCGGCGGAAGCTGCTCGAGCGGTACGAGACCGATTCAGTGCGAAAAAGGGCGCGGAAGGCGTTTCACGCCGCCGCGCAGCAGGTGCAGCCGCCGGCGAAGCACCGCGACGCCTTCGCCCGCGCCGTCCGCGAGGAGCAGCTCCGCCAGCTCGAGCGGCTGTGGTACGCCCAGGACGACTCCCGGCGCGGCGACGACGGCCGGTTCGGCGCCCAGCTGGTGGGCCTCGTCGACCGGCTCGGCGAGATGTACCAGCTCGACGAGATGGGGGCGAAGTGGGCGTTCACGGGCCGCGAGAAGCTCTCGGTGGCCGAGGCGCTTGCGCTCAAGGAGGAGCTGGAGACGATCGAGGAGCTGCTGCGGCAGCTCGAGGAGGCCAAGAAGAACGCCCGCGTCGGTCTGATCGACATGGAGGCGCTCGGCCAGTATCTCGAGCAGGGCCAGCTCGACGAGCTCGACGCGCTCCGCCGGCAGGTGCAGGAGCTGGTCGAGCAGGCGGCGGCCCAGCAGGGCCTGGAGCGGACGAAGCGGGGCTACGAGCTCACCCCGAAGGCGCTGCGGACCTTTCAGGGCAAGCTGCTCGAGCAGATCTTCTCAGCGCTCGATCCCTCCCGGACCGGTCGGCACCAGGTGGCGATCCAGGGGGAAGGCGCCGTGGAGCTCGTGCCGACGCGGCCCTACGAGTTCGGCGACTCGGTGGCCCACATGGATATCCCCGGGTCGCTGATCAACTGCATGCTCCGGCAGGCGGGTGAGGCCGCCGCGGCTGACGGTCGCCGCGGCGTGCTGAAGCTCGACCCGCGGGACATCGAGGTGCACCGCACCCGCAATTCCCCCAAGTGCGCCACGAGCGTCGTGCTCGACATGAGCGGGTCGATGCGGTACGGCGGTCTCCACGTCAGCGTGAAGCGGATGGCCCTGGCCCTGCAGGGACTCGTGCAGCGGGAGTTCCCCGGAGATTTTCTCCAGTTCATCGAGATGTATTCGTTCGCCAAGCCCCGGCCCGCGGCGGAGATCGTCAGGATGATGCCGAAGCCGGTCACGATCTTCGATTCGGTGGTGCGGCTGCGGGCCGACATGGGCGACCCGCAGATCGCGGAGACCGACGTCCCGCCCCACTTCACGAACATCCAGCACGCGCTGCAGCTGTCGCGGAAGCACCTCGCCCGGCAGGACACTCCCAACTGGCAGGTGATCCTGATCACCGACGGCCTGCCGACGGCCCACTTCGAGGGAAGCCAGCTCTTCCTGCTCTACCCGCCGCACCGGCGGACGGAGGAGGCCACGCTCCGCGAGGCGCGGGCCTGCCACCGCGAGGGCATCGTCGTGAACGTCTTCCTGCTGTCGGGCTGGTCGCAGTCGCGGGAGGACATCCAGTTCGCCTACCGGCTCGCGGAGACGGCCAAGGGCCGCGTGTTCTTCACGGCCGGCAAGGAGCTCGACAGATTCGTGGTGTGGGACTACGTCTCCCGTCGCCGTTCGATCATCGGCTGACGTCGCGGGCTCACCGCCGTGCCCGGTATCCGAGGTATTCGCGGCGGAGCATGATGCCGCAGCCGAGCGTGGCGAGGCCGGCTGCGGTGGCGAGCGTCCACAGGGGCACGATCCGGGCGGGGGCCGCCGCCTCGCGGTCGCGGGCCTCGGCGGCGAGGTCGATCGGCGGCAGGCCGGCTGCCCGACGGGCGCGTTCCTGGGCTGCCTGCTGCCGGCCCAGGAAGCGACCCTCCACCTGCCGCTGCCGCACCGTGAACTTAGGCGCGATCAGGCCGATGCCCACAAGCGCCATGAGCGAGAAGGCCGTCGCCCAGAACCACGGGCTGTCGGTGGTGCGGAAGGGCTCGCGGGGCGGCTGGTCTGCGTCCATGCTGCCATCATAGGCGGCGACCGCCGCGCTGGGGCGCCGCCCGGGGGCCCGTGGCCGAGCCCGCCGTTCAGGCGATGCCGGGCCAGCGGGCCTGCACGTCGCGGCCGGCGTAGACGGCGCCGTCGCCGAGCGACTCCTGAATCCGCAGCAGCTGGTTGTACTTCGCGATCCGGTCGCTGCGCGAAGCCGAGCCCGTCTTGATCTGGCCGGTCGAGAGGCCGACGGCGAGGTCGGCGATCGTGGCATCCTCGGTCTCGCCGCTGCGATGGCTGGAGATTGACGTGTAGCCCGCCCGATGGGCCAGCGAAACCGCCGCGATCGTCTCCGTCAGCGTGCCGATCTGGTTCACCTTCACCAGGATGCTGTTGGCCACGCCCTCGGCGATGCCGCGGGAGAGTCGCTCGGAATTGGTGACGAACAGGTCGTCGCCGACCAACTGCACTTTCTGGCCGAGCTTCTCGCTGATCAGCTTCCAGCCCTTCCAGTCGTCCTCGGAGCAGCCGTCCTCGATCGACACGATCGGGTAGCGGCCGGCCAGGCTCGCGAAGAAGTCGACCATGCCGGCCGAGTCGAGCGACTTGCCCTCGATCGTGTAGGTGCCGGTCTTCGAGTCGTAGAGCTCGGTGGCGGCCACGTCGAGCGCGATGGCGATCTCCTTGCCCGGCTTGTAGCCGGCGTTGGAGATCGCGGCCAGGATCACCTCGAGCGCCTCGGCACAGGTGCCGATGTGCGGGGCGAAGCCCCCCTCGTCCCCGACCGCCGTGGCCAGCTTCTTGTCCTTGAGCACCTTCTTGAGGGCGTGGAAGGTCTCCACGCCGGCGCGGAGGGCGTCGTCGAAGGTGTCGAAGCCCAGCGGCATCACCATGAATTCCTGCACGTCGAGCGGATTGTCGGCGTGCGCGCCGCCGTTGATGATGTTCATCATCGGGGCCGGCAGCAGCCGGGCCGTCGCGCCGCCGAGGTAGCGGTAGAGCGGCAGTCCGCAGTGCTCGGCGGCGGCGTGGGCCACCGCCATCGACACGCCGAGGATGGCGTTGGCGCCGAGGTTCTTCTTGTTCGGCGTGCCGTCGAGTTCGAGCATCCGCTCGTCGACGGTCGTCTGGTCGAGCGCGTCGCAGCCCTCCAGCTCCTCGGCGATCCGCGTGTTGACGTTCTCCACCGCCTCGAGCACGCCCTTGCCGAGGTAGACGCCCTTGTCGCCGTCGCGCTTCTCCCACGCCTCGTGGGCGCCCGTGCTCGCTCCCGAGGGAACCGCCGCCCGCCCGAACGCGCCGTCGGCGAGGCTCACGTCGACCTCGATCGTGGGGTTGCCGCGGCTGTCGAGGATCTGGCGGGCGTGGATGTCGACGATCGTGGACATGGGAATGGTGCCTCGTGCGGGGTGGTGCGGAAGGAGCGGTGCGGTGGGAGGACGGGGCGACGCGGCCGGCGCCGCGGACCGCATCCGGCGGCAATTGTGCCAGCGTTGGCCCCCGACGCAAGGCCGGCCCGCGGCGGCGATGGCCGGCGCGGCCGGCGTGGGCTATCCTCGGACGAGGCTTGGGAAGCCGCCCCGCGTTCGCTCTCTCCTCGTCCCGCTGGCCCGCCGATGTTCACAGGACTCGTCGAATCGCTCGGCCGCGTCACCGCGGTGGTGGCCGAGCCGCCGGGCATGCGGCTCGTCGTCGACACCGGTCCGCTGGCGGAAGGTGCCCGGATCGGCGAGAGCATCTGCGTCAGCGGCTGCTGCCTGTCGGTCGTGCGCATCGCCGCCCCCCGGCTCGAGTTCCAGTTGGGTCCCGAGACGCTTGCACGGACGTCGCTGGGCCGGCTGGCGGCCGGCAGCGGCGTCAATCTCGAACGGTCGTTGCGGCTCTCCGACAGGCTCGGCGGCCACCTCGTCACCGGCCACGTTGACGGACAGGGACGGTTGGCTGCCCGGCTCACGGATGGGGAATGGCTCACCTGCCGGTTCTCGGCGGCCCCTGCCCTGCTCCGCCAGATGGCGCCGAAGGGATCGGTGGCGATCGACGGCGTCAGCCTCACGGTCGTCGACGTGACGCCGGAATGGTTCAGCGTGGCGCTCATTCCGCACACACTGGCCTGCACCACGCTCGGCAGCCTGGCGGAGGGGGATCCCGTGAACCTCGAGACCGACCTCATCTTCAAGTACGTCGACCGCTGGCTGGGATCCCGCGACGACGTGGCGGTGACGCGGGAGCAGCACCGATGACCGGCCGCGGGGAGGGCAGCCGCGGGCACGGCCCCGCGCATCGGCAGCGGCCCGGCGGTACGCAGCGGCCGGGGGCCGGAGGCCGGCGTGGGCCTCGGC
This sequence comes from Pirellulales bacterium, assembly GCA_044344895.1. Lineage (GTDB taxonomy): Bacteria > Planctomycetota > Planctomycetia > Pirellulales > UBA1268 > CAMCQY01. Next base: position 8,896 of record JBIJCD010000058.1, read on the forward strand.
CCGGGCGACTGCAGCGTCCGCCTCCGGCGGAGCCGCAGGAGACGTCGAATGTCAGCGGGGGCGAGCCGGCCCGGCAAACGACGGCGTATCTGAAGCGGCTTTTCGCCCAGGTCGGCTTCGTGATCGACGCTCGCAAGGGCCAGAATTTTTTGGTCGATCTGAACCTCCTCGACCTCCTGGTTCGGTCGGCAGGCATCGGCCCGGACGATGTGGTTCTCGAAGTGGGGGCCGGCACCGGGGCGCTCACCGAGCGGCTCGCCCGCGTGGCGGGGCGGGTCGTGAGCGTCGAGATCGATCCCCGGCTGGCGCAACTGGCAAGCGACCGGCTGGTCGCGGTCGACGCCGCGCTCGCCGATCGGGTCACCTTCGTCCACGGGGACGCTCTGGCGTCGAAGCACCGGCTGTCGCCCGCCGTCCTGGCGGCGATCGACGCGGCGCGGGCGGCGTCTCCCGGCGGCCGGTTCCGGCTCGTGGCCAACCTGCCCTACTGCGTCGCCACTCCCGTCATCTCCAACCTCCTCGCGCTGCAGAGTCCCTTCGACACCGCCACCGTCACCGTGCAGCGGGAGATGGCGGAGCGGATGATCGCGGCGGCCGGCTCCCACGCCTACAACGGCCTCTCTGTGTGGGTGGGCAGCCAGTGCCGGGGCGAACTCGTGCGGATCCTGCCGCCGGCTGTGTTCTGGCCGCGGCCGCAGGTCGATTCCGCGATCGTGCACCTCGAGCTCGATCGCGAGCGGCGCGCGGCGATCGAGGACCTCGGACGGTTTCATGACTTCGTCCGCGACGTCTTCTGCCACCGCCGGAAGCTGCTGCGGGGCGTGCTCGTGCGGATGGCCGGCGGGAAGCAACAGGAGGGATCAGCGGCGGCCGTCGCCAGAGTCTTTGCCGCGCTCGGGTTGGGGCCGGCCGTACGGGCCGAGGAGATCGAGCCCGACGAGTTCGTGCGGCTCGAGCAGGCCTTCGCCGGCCGGCACACCCTGCCCGACCACGCCTGATCGGCGCGACGGGTGCCGACTTCCCAGAGGGTAAAACCCGCGTTGGGGCGTCAAAACGCAGGATCGAACCGCCGGCGGGGCCGAAACTTCCGGTTGTCTGGGGCAGACAGCTAGACTGTGGTGGTCGCAGGACACTCCTGCCGAACTTGTGTGAGGTTTCCAGCAGTCCCGACACGGAGTCTCGGGCCGCGCACCGCCGGGAGGCTTCCCCGCCCGTGAACCCCAACCCCACCACCGAAGCCTCCATCGCCCCCACGATCGTCGATCTGCTGCGGCAGCGGGCGGCTTACCGCCCGCACGATCGGGCGTTCACGTTCCTCGTCGACGGTGAAAACGAGGAGCTGAACATCACCTACGCCGAGCTCGACCGGAAGGCCCGGGCGGTCGGCGCGTGGCTGGCCAGCGAGGGCATGGCGGGCAAGCGGGTGCTCCTCCTGTATCCCTCGGGGCTGGACTTCATCGCGGCCTTCATGGGCTGCCTCTACGGCGGGGCGATCGCCGTGCCGGCCTATCCGCCCCGGAAGAACCGGTCGGTGGAGCGGATCGAGGCCATCGCCGCCGACGCCGACGCCTCGGTGGCCCTCACCACCCGGGACGTTCTCGACCGCTTCGACGCCCTGCGGGCGACGGCCCCGAGCCTCGAAAACCTGATCTGGAAGGTCGACAGCGAGCTCGACGTGTCGTGGGCCGACCGCTGGGAGCGGCCCGACATCGACGGCAGCACGCTGGCGTTCCTGCAGTACACCAGCGGCTCGACCGGGACACCCAAGGGCGTAATGCTCTCGCACGAAAACCTGCTGCACAACTCGCTACGGATCATGCAGGCCTTCGAGATCACCCGCAGCCAGTCGGGCGTCTTCTGGCTCCCCAGCTTCCACGACATGGGGCTGATCGGCGGCATCCTCGTGCCGCTTTACGGCGGGAAGTTCAACGTGCTGATGTCGCCGGTGGCCTTCCTGCAGAAGCCGCTGCGCTGGCTGCAGGCCATTTCGAAATATCGGGCCACCATCAGCGGCGGGCCCAACTTCGCCTACGAGCTGTGCGTGCGCAAGACCACGCCGGAGCAGCGGGCCACGCTCGATCTCTCGAGCTGGACGTTGGCGTTCAACGGCGCCGAGCCTGTGCGGGCCGAGACGATCGACGCGTTCTGCACGGCCTTCGCTCCGTGCGGCTTCCGGCGGGAGGCGTTCTATCCCTGCTACGGCCTCGCCGAGAGCACGCTCATGGTCACCGGCGGCATGAAGTTCGAGTCGCCGGTGATCCGGTCGTTCGACGCGGCCTCGATCGAGACTGGTACCGCGGCGGCGCGGGCCACGGGCGTCGACGGCGCGCGGCGGCTCGTGGGCAGCGGCCGCGAGCTCGACGGCCAGGACGTGCTGATCGTCGACCCGCAGTCCTGTGAGCCGCTGCCCACGGGCCGTGTGGGTGAGATCTGGGTGAGCGGCCCCAGCGTGGCGCAGGGCGACTGGAACCGCCCCGACGCGTCGCTGGCCACGTTCGGCGCGATGCTGTCGCAGGCCGAACAGCCGGCGGACGGGCGAGCGGTGGCGAAGTGGCGGCCCAACCCCGGTCCGTACCTTCGCACCGGCGACCTGGGCTTCTTCGACAACGGCGAGCTGTTCGTCACCGGGCGGCTGAAGGATCTGATCATCATCCGCGGACGCAATCATTATCCGCAGGACATCGAGCATTCCGTGGAGGAGGCGAGCGGCCTCGTGCGGGCCGGCTCAGTGGCCGCGTTCGCGGTCGACGTCGACGAGCGGGAACGGGTCGTCGTGGTGGCGGAGGTCGAGCGCGGCAAGCGGGATGCCGCCGAGATGGCGGCGGCTTTCGAGGCGATCCGCAAGCGGCTGGCCACGGAGCACGAGGTGGCCGCCGAGGCGATCGTGCTCGTGCGTCCCAACAGCGTGCCCAAGACCTCGAGCGGCAAGATCCAGCGGCACGCCTGCAAGCGGCAGTTCCTCGACGGCTCGCTGGAGGTCGTGGAGCAGCACGTCGGCTGGCTGGCTGCGGCGGCTCCCGTCGCACAGCCGGCCGGTGGCGAGGCCCCGCGGCTGGCGCGGCAGCGGCCGGTGGGCGAGGCCAATCGCGGCCATCGCCCCGACCGCGACCTGCCTGGCGACGTCGTACAGACCGTGTTCGAACACGTCCGCAAGATCGCCAAGGACCGCGCCGGAAGCCTCACGCTCGACACCAATATCGTCGAACTCGGCCTCGACTCGCTGGAGCGGATGGAGATCGTCGCCAGCCTCGAGGAGGCATTCGGCGCCCGATTTCCGGAGCAGGTCCTGCCGCAGATCGAGACCTGCCGCGAAGTGACTGAGGCGATCCTCGACCACATGCCGGTGCAGTCGCGGCCGGCCGCGCCCACGTCGACGGGCGGCGAGGTGCCGCGGGACGCCTACGTCATCGCCGAGTTTCCCGAAGTGCGGGCTCTCGAGCAGAACTTCGCCATGGTCCGCGAGGCTGGCCTGGAG
>JBIJCD010000432.1:0-3312 GCA_044344895.1 Pirellulales bacterium
GTGGCGGTGAAGGTGCCCGGGGCGGCCGAGCACAACACCTCGGCGCGGGTCAACCACGTCGGCGCCACGGTCGAGGCCGAGTCGCGGAGCGTGCCGCTGGTGGCCGAACTGCAGAACGACGACGCCCATTACAAGCCCGGGATGTTCGTGTGGGTCGATTTGCCGCAGGGGCAGGAGCGGGAGATGCTCACGGTGCCGGCGGCCGCGGTGATGCGGCACGAGAGGCGGGCCTTCGTCTTCGTCCCCGCCGGCAGCGACCGCTACCGTCGCGTCGACGTCGAGGTCGGGGCCGAGGTCGGGGGCTCCGTCGAGGTGAAGTCGGGGCTGACGGCCGGTGAGCAGGTGGTTGCGGACGGCGCGTTCCTCCTCAAGAGCGAACTGCTGCTCGAGCCGGACGAGGACCCGGCCGGCTGACCGGAGGAGGGGCGGGGCGTGCTGACGGGTGTCATCGAGTGGTCGCTCGCGAACCGGGCGCTGGTGATCGCGGCCTTCGTGCTCATGGCCTTGGGCGGGCTGTACGCGGCCACCAAGATCCCGGTGGACGCGGTGCCGGACCTCGTCAACATCCAGGTGCAGGTCGTCACCGAGGCGGGCACGCTGCCGCCGCTCGAGGTCGAGCGGACGATCACCTACCCGGTCGAGTCGGCGATGAGCGGACTCCCGGACGTGGAGGAGATGCGGAGCGTCTCGCGGCTCGGCATCTCGCTCGTCACGATCGTCTTCAAGGAGGGCACCGACATCCTCCAGGCCCGGCAACTGGTTCAGGAGCGGCTGCCGCAGGCGCGGGCGGCGATCCCGATTCCCGAGGCCGAGCCCACCCTGGGCACGCTGAGCACGGCGCTCGGCGAGATCCTGCAGTTCGAGCTGCGCGGGAAGGGTCGCAGCCTGATGGACCTGCGGAGCATCCTCGAGTGGGACATCGCCCCCGTGCTGCGCACGGTGGAGGGCGTCACCGACATCAACGCGCACGGTGGCTACGCGAAGAGCTACCAGGTGCAAGTGGACCCGGACCGGCTGGCGTCCCGTGGCGTCGGGCTCGGCGAGGTGCTCGACGCCATCGACCGCAACAACGCGAGCACCGGCGGCGGCTACGTCGTGAAGCACGGCGAGCAGCGGTTCATCCGCGGCGAGGCCCTGCTGCGGGGCGTCGAGGACATCGAGCGGGTGGTCGTCCGCAGCCCGGCGGGGGGCGTTCCGGTGCTCGTCCGCGACGTCGGCACCGTGGGCGTGGCGCCGCTGGTGCGGCAGGGCGCCGCCACCCGCGACGGACGCGGCGAGATCGTCACCGGCATGGTGATGATGGTTCGCGGGCAGAACAGTCACCGCGTCGTGGCGGCGGCGAAGGAGAAGATCGAGGAGGTGCGGGCCACGCTGCCGGAGGGGGTGGAGCTGGAGATCGTCTACGACCGCTCCGACCTCATCGCCCGGACCCTCGACACGGTGCTCCACAACCTCGCCGAAGGCGGCCTGCTCGTGATCGCCGTGCTGCTCTTCCTGCTCGGCAACGTGCGGGCCGGCATCATCGTCTCTCTGGCGATCCCGCTCTCCATGCTCTTCGCTTCGAACCTGATGCTCGCCTGCGGCATCCCCGCCAGCCTGATGAGCCTGGGGGCCATCGATTTCGGGCTCGTCGTCGACAGCTCGGTGATCATGGTCGAGAACTGCGTGCGGCGGCTGGGACTGGCGCCGCCGTCCGCCTCGAAGCTGAGCGTCGTCCGCGACGCGGCGGTGGAGGTGCGGGGGCCGACGATGTTCGGCGAGCTGATCATCGCCATCGTCTATCTGCCGATCCTGTTCCTGGAGGGGACGGAGGGCAAACTCTTCCGGCCGATGGCCCTGACGGTGCTCTTCGCCCTGCTCGGGTCGCTGGTCATCTCGCTGACGCTGATGCCGGTGCTGGCGGCGACGGTGCTGCGGCGCGAGGAGGAGCACGAGCCGCTGCCGATGCGGATCTTCCATCGGCTCTACCGGCCCCTCGCCCGCCTCGCGGTCTACCATCCCGTCGTCGTTTCGGTGGCGGCGGCGGCCCTCGTCGGGGCCAGCATTCCGGTGGCCCTGAGGCTGGGCGCCGAGTTCATGCCGCGGCTGGACGAGGGGGACCTGCTCATCGAGGTCAACCGGTTGCCGAGCGCCACGCTCGAGGACTCGATCCCGCTGACGACGCGGATCGAGCAGGTGCTCGGCGGGTATCCCGAGGTGCGGACGGTGTTCTGCAAGACCGGCCGGCCGGAGATCGCCAACGACATCATGGGCGTGCAGCAGACGGACGTGTGGGTGATGCTCGAGCCCCGCGCGGCCTGGCCCCCCGGGGTGACCCGCGACGCCCTGGTCGAGCGGATGGATCGGGCGCTCGCGGCCGCCGTGCCGGGTGCCAATTTCGGCTTCAGCCAGCCGATCGAGATGCGGGTGGACGAGCTGGTGGCGGGCGTGAAGGCCGACGTCGCCGTGCTCGTCTATGGCGACGACCTGCAGCGGCTGGGCGACCTCGGCAAGCAGATCGAGGCGGTGCTGCGCGAGATCCCGGGCGCCGCCGACGTCCGGGCCGACTGGCAGGCCGACGTGCCCACGCTGCGGATCGAAGCCCGCCAGGATCAGCTCGCCCGGCACGGCATCAACGGCATCGACGTGATGCGGACCGTGGCCGCGATGGGCGGCATCCAGGCGGGCGTGGTGTACGAGGGCCGGCCCCGCTACCCGTTGATGGTCGTGTTGCCCCGAGCCTGGCGGGAGGACGAGGAGCTGGTGCCGCAGATTCCCGTCGACACGACCGGCGCCCGGCCGGTTCCGCTGGGCGAACTCGCGGACATCCGCGTGGAGGAGACGCCGCCCTCGATCGAGCACGAGAACTCGCGCCGCCGCACGTTCGTCTCGGCCAACGTCCGCGGCCGCGACGTCGCCAGCTTCGTGCAGGAGGCGCAGGCCCGGATTCGCGAGCGGGTCAGGCTGCCGGACGGCTACACGATCTCCTGGGGCGGCGACTTCGAAAACCTGCTCTCGGCCAGCCGCCGGCTGGCGCTGATCACGCCCGTCGTGCTCGGCCTGATCGCCATGCTGCTCTACACGAGCTTCAAGTCGCTGCGGCTGGCGCTGCTGATCTTCGTGGCCGTGCCGGTGGCCGCGTCGGGCGGGGTGGCGGCGCTGGCCCTGCGGGGCATGCCGTTCTCGATCGCCGCCGGTGTGGGATTCGTGGCCCTGTTCGGCGTGGCCGTGCTCAACGGCCTCGTCTGGGTGGCCGGCGCGGAGCACGCCCGCGAGTCGGGCCTCGGGCCACGGGAGGCTGCGGTCGCCACGGCCGACGTCCGCATCCGCCCG
>JBIJCD010000433.1:0-3309 GCA_044344895.1 Pirellulales bacterium
TCGACGGCCACGCCGCCCGTTCGCATGGGCTTCTTCTACGTGCCCAACGGCGTCCACATGGACGACTGGCGGCCGGCGGCCGAAGGCCCGCTCGCCGAACTGCCCCCGATCCTGCGGCCGCTCGAGCCCGTCGCGTCGCGGGTCGTGGTCGTGAGCAACCTCGCCGCCGACCACTGCAACGGCAACGGTGCGGCCCACGAGCCGTCCGGGGGCGGATTCCTCGTCGGCCACAAGTGCAAGCATTCCGAGGTGCCCGAGGTGGGCGGCGTGTCGGTCGACCAGGTGGCGGCCGCCGAGATCGGCCTGTCGACGCCCGTCGATTCGCTCTCGCTCGGAATCGATCCGGGCCACCGCGGCGACCACGGCTACAGCGGCACCTACATGTCGCACATCTCCTGGCGAAGCCGCACGACGCCCGCGGCCCTGGAGCTCAATCCACGGCAGCTCTACGACCGGCTCTTCGCCGACCGGCCGCTGCGGCGGCCCCGGTGGGGCGAGGAGGCCGCGGCCGTGGCGGCGGAGCCGTCGGTCGAGGCCAGCGTGCTCGACCTCGTCCGGGAAGACACCCGCTCGCTGCAGCGGCAGCTGGGCTTCCGCGACCGGCGGCGGCTCGAGGAATACCTCGACGGCATCCGTGGGATCGAGCGGCGGATCACGCAGGCCGAGTCGAGCCGCCACTCGCACCACCAGGATTCCTTCCGCGCCGACCCGCTGGCCGACGCCGACGATCCCGAACTGCCGCGGCTGGTGATCCCCGACGGCAAGGGCATCCCCTCGGTCTACGCCGACCACGTCAACCTGATGCTCGACATCCTCACGCTGGCCTTCCAGACCGATACGACCCGCGTGGCCACGTTCATGTTCTCATACGAGAAGTCGGGGCGTTCCTACGCCGAGATCGAAGCCCCCGGCTCGCACCACTCCACGTCGCACCACGGCGGCAAGCCCGAGAACCACGCCCAGCTCTCGCGGATCAACACCCACCACATGGCGCTCTTCGCCCGGATGCTCGGGCGGATGGCTGCGATCGAGGAGGGTGAGGGCACGCTGCTCGACAACGTGATGCTCTGCTACGGCTCCGGCATCAGCGACGGCAACAAGCACAACCACGACGACCTGCCGATCCTGGTGGCCGGCGGCGCGGGCGGCACGCTGCACGGCGGCCGGCACATCCTCGCCGGCAAGAAGACGCCGATCTGCAACCTCTACGTCGACATGCTCGCCCGCTGCGGCGTGCCCCGCGACCGGTTCGGCGACAGCACCGGCCGGCTGGCCGGGCTCGGGGTCGCGGACGCGGCCGGCTGACGGTCACTCAGGCGTCAGTCGCCGGCCCACGATGCACCCGTTCCCCCGACAACGCGTCGCCCTCTTCGCGATGCTCGTGATCGTGCTGCCGGCCGCGCCGGCCGCCGCGCAGCCGGGCAAGGACAAGGATCCGCTGTCGTGGGACCGCAACATCCACGGACTGGTGCAGAAATACTGTCTCCGCTGCCACACCGGCGCCGACGCCACTGGGGGCGTCGACCTCGCGCAGGACAAAGACCCGCGGGGCATCCTCGCCCACCGTGACACCTGGGAGTCGGCCCGGGCGGCGGTCGAGGCGGGCCAGATGCCGCCGGAGAAGGCGAAGCAGCCCAGCGATGAGGAGCGGCGGCTGCTCGTGGCATTTTTGGCGGAGACGCTCGACAAGATCGACTGCACGGCTGTCGACCCCGGCCCGCCCACGATCCGCCGGCTCAACCGCGTCGAGTATGACGCCGCCGTGGCCGACCTCACGGGGCTCGACCTGCGGCTCGGCGAGGGATTTCCGCCCGACCCGACCAGCTACGGCTTTGACACGATCGGCGACGCGCTCACGCTGGCACCGGCGCAGGTCGAGCAGTATCACGCCGCGGCCCGGACGATCGTCGCGGCGCTGACAGACGGCGCGGCCGATCGCGCCGCCGCACACGACCGCGTGTTTTGCGTGCGGCCCGGCCGCGATCTGGCGGGAATGGAGCGGACCGAACGCGAGGCCGCGCGGGCGGTGATCGAGCGGTTTGCCACGCGGGCGTTCCGCCGGCCGGTCGAGCCGGCGTTCATGATGAAGCTGTTCGCAGTCCACGACGCGGCGCGGGCCCGGGGCGACGCCCACGAGGCCGCCGTCGGCCAGGCCCTCACGGCCGTGCTCATCGCGCCGCGGTTCCTCCTGCGGCTGGAGGCCGACCAGCCCGACGCCACGGGCCCCTACCCCGTCGATGGCCACGAGCTGGCGACTCGGCTGGCGTTCTTCCTCTGGTCGCGGCCGCCCGACGAGCCGCTCCTGGAGCTGGCGGACTCCGGGGAACTGCTCGACCCGGCCTGCCTCGAACGGCAGACGCGGCGTATGCTCGCGGATCCCCGCGGGCAGGCGCTCGCCGACAACTTCCTCGGCCAATGGCTGGGCCTCCGCGACCTCGACGACCACCAGGTCGACGCGAAGCGGTTTCCCGAGTTCGACGGGGAGCTGCGGGCGGCGATCCGGGAGGAGCTCCGCGGCCAACTCGGCGGGATCGTCCGCGACAACCTGCCGTTCACGGAGCTCATCGACGGCCGCCACACCTGGCTCAACGAGCGGCTCGCCAGACACTATGGCATCGACGGCGTAACGGGGGCTGCGATGCGGCGGGTCGCCCTGCCCGACCGCCGCCGCGGCGGCGTGCTGACGACGGCCGCCGTGCTCATGCTGCAGGCCGATCCCGGCCGCACCAACGTGCCGCGGCGGGGCAACTTCGTCGCCGACCGGATCATCGGGGATCCGCCCCCGCCCCCTCCCCCCACCGTGCCCGCGCTCGAGGATGCGGCGGCCGCAGACGCGACCGTGAGCCTCCGCGACCTGCTCGAACGGCACCGCCGCGACGCTGCCTGCGCCGGCTGCCACGCCCGGATCGATCCCTTCGGGTTCGCGCTGGAGCACTACGACGCGATCGGCCGCTGGCGGGACGAGGAGGCGGGCCGGCCGGTGGACGCCACGGGCGAGCTCGCCGACGGCACGCGGATTGCCGGCCCGGTCGCGCTCAAGGACCTGCTGCTCGAACGCCGATCCGCCTTCGCCCGGACGCTGGCCAAGAACATGCTCGTCTACGCCCTCGGCCGCGGCCTGGTGGCCGAGGACGAGTGCGTTGTCCGCGAGATCGTGGCCGGCGTGGAGGCGGGCCGCCACGGCGTCGCCGACATGGCGGTGGCGGTGGTGCAGAGCGTGCCCTTCCGCCAGCGCCGCAACGCGGAGTGAGCGGCGCGGCCGCTCAGCCCGCCGCCCCGGTCGGGATCGCCCCGATCGGCGGCGGCACG
>JBIJCD010000434.1:0-3308 GCA_044344895.1 Pirellulales bacterium
TGGGCCTCAGCGGCGACTGCTGGCGGATGATCGCGGCGGCGGTCGCGGGCGGCATCATGGTCGACGTCATCAAGGCGGCCGTCGATCGCGTGCGACCGCGGGCGACTGACCTCGCCTCCGTGGCCTCCGCGTTGGCGACGTTCGGCACCGCGGCAGCCGTGCGGATCACCAGCCACAGCGACGTCAACAGCTTTCCCTCGGGCCATGCCGCCATGGCGACCGGTCTGGCCGCCGCGCTGTCGTGGAAATATCCGCGGGCGGCATGGCTCTTCGCCGCTCTGGCGATCGCGGCCGCTACACAACGGGTCGCGACGTCGGCGCACTATCCGAGCGACGTGCTCCTTGGCGCGGCGCTCGGCCTCGCCGGCGCCGCGGTGTTCCTGGGCGCGTCACCCGATCGCGAGCGACCGCCCGGATGAATGGCCGACCACAGCTGCTTGCACGGCGGAGTGTCGCAGAACGTGGACCGGTGATTCCTCCGTCGTCCATGAGCCGACGGTGAGCACGGCGGCGGATTTGCCGCCCGATTCCCCGCCGTGATACGCTCTCGCTTGCCAGGTTCGGCCGCGAGGCGGTACCCGGCGACCATCCCCCACCGAGAGCCGTCCCCATGCCCGCCCCCAAGAAAGCCCGCAAGGCCGCAGCCGAGAAGGACGCCGCCGGCACCGAGACCGAGGCCGGCCCTGCCCCGCGGACGGCGGCCGGCGGGGCGACGAAGCGAGCCGGCAAGCGGGTGCTGCTCGTCGACGACGACACCGAGATTCTGGAATCGATGCGGGCCGTGCTCGAATCCCGCGGCTACGAGATTCTGGTGGCCCGGGACGGCAATCAGGGGCTCGTGCTGGCCGAGACGGAGGAACCAGATCTCGTCGTGCTCGACATGATGATGCCAAAGCGGAGCGGGTTTCTCGTGCTCGAGAAACTGCGCCGCAGCCGACCCGTGCCCATGCGTGTGATCATGATCACCGCCAACGAGGGCAGCAGGCACAAGGCGTACGCCGAGATGCTCGGCGTGGACGACTACATCCGCAAGCCCTTCGCCATGGACCGGCTCCTCGCGAGCATCGACCGGCTGCTCTCCTGATGGCCCGCGAACCAGCCGGCCACCGACGGCGGCGACGCGGGACGTACGGCCGACGCGGCTCGCCGTGGACGAACGTCGGGCAGTTTGGCAAGCCCAGTCGCACCGGGGCAAAACAGGCTGCCTGGAGGATCATTTCCTGCGATTGACCCATCTCGAGCAGGCTCCTACATTCCGGCGGTGACCTCGATTCGCCCGCTGGATGCGATCCCGCACGTGACGCCCACCATCCCTTCGCCGGTCTCCCACGACGACCTCAAGGAACGGGTGCGCGACGCCGTCGACATCGTCGATCTGGTGGGCTCATACCTGTCGCTGCGTCGGCAGGGCAAGGCCATGGTCGGTCTCTGCCCGTGGCACGAGGATTCACGCCCCAGCTTTCACGTCAACCCGGAACGCCAGACCTTCCGCTGCTGGGTCTGCAACATCGGCGGCGACGTGTTCAGCTTCCTCATGCGTATGGAGCGGCTGGAGTTTCGCGAGGCGCTCGAGCAGCTCGCCCAGCGGGCCGGCATCGACCTGCCCCGCGGCCGCGGTGGCATGCCTCCCGACGAGAAGACGGCGATGCTCGCGGCGCTCGCCTGGGCGGCGGACCGCTTCCGCGACTGCCTGAAGACGGCCCCCGAGGCGGGTGCCGCCCGCGACTACCTTGCCTCGCGCGGCCTGTCGCCGGTGACCGTAGACCGGTTCCGACTCGGCTTCGCCCCCGCTTCCTGGGACTGGCTCTTGCGGCAGGCGTCGGCGGCGGGCATCTCCGCCGCGATCCTCGCGCGGACGGGCCTGGCGGTCGAGCGGCAGGATCGCTCCGGGCACTACGACCGGTTTCGCGAGCGGCTCATGTTTCCGATCCTCGACCCGCAGGCCCGGTGCGTGGCCTTCGGGGGCCGCGTGCTGCCCGGGGCCGCGACCGACGCGGCCAAGTACATCAACTCGCCGGAGACGCCGCTCTTTTCCAAGAGCTCGATGCTTTACGGGCTCGACACCGCCAAGGAGGCCATGGGCCGCTCCCGGCGGGCCATCGTCGTCGAGGGATACACCGATTGCCTCGCGGCCCGTCAGGCCGGCATCGACGATGTGGTGGCGGTGCTCGGCACGGCGCTCGGGGACCGTCACGCCAAGCTGCTGCGGCGGTACGCCGACCGCATCGTGCTGGTGCTCGACGGGGACGACGCCGGTCGCCGCCGCGCCGACGAGATCCTCGACGTGATCCTCGCCGAGCCGATCGACGTGCGGATCGCCAGGCTGCCGTCCGGTGTCGATCCCTGTGAGTTCGTCCTGGAACGCGGACGGGAGGCGTTCGAAGCTCTCATCGCCTCGGCCTGCGACCCGCTCGATTACAGGCTCGACGAGGCGGTGGCGAAGCTTTCGCCAGACGCCGGCGACGATGCGGCGCTGGCCGCGGTGGAGAGCGTCCTCAAGGCGCTCGCCACCGCGTCGGCGAACGCCGCCGCCACGCCGTCGCAGGCCAGGCTCCGCGAGGACCAGGTGGTGGGGCGGCTCGTTCGCCGCTTCGGGCTCTCCCGCGACGTGCTGCGGTCGCGGCTGGCCGCGCTCCGCAGCCAGCTGGGCGAGGGCCACCGGCCCCGCGGCGACACCGCCGCGGCCCGGCCCGCGCCGCTTCCCCGGCTGTCGGCATGGGATCGCGAGGTGATCGAGGTGCTCGTGGGCGTTCCCGAGGGCGCCGGCATGATCGTGCGCGAGGTGGAGTCGGCCGAGCTCGAGACCGCCGAGGGCCGCACCGTGCTCGAGGCCGCCCGCCGCCTCCACGCCGGGGGCCGGCCGATCGCACTGGCCGGACTGCTGCTGGAGATCGCCGACCCCGCCGTCCAGAGCCTGCTCGTCGCCGTCGACGAGACGAGCGCGGGCCGCGCGACGGTCGACGGCCAGGACCGCATGGACCACATCCGCGACGCCCTGCGACGCCGCTCCGCCGAGCGGCAGGCGCACCGGAGCGCGCGGGCGCTGAAAACCTCCCAGCTGGATCCCGGCTCGGAGGCGGCTCTTCTGGAGCAGCTCGTCGCCCAGCGACGTGCTGCTCAGGGCATGACCGAGCCCAAGGATGGGTGAGGTTGCCCGTCTCGTCGCTGCAATCGGCACGGGGGAAGCCATGCTTCCCGCGGGCCGGGGGGCGGTGCGCGAGGTGACGGTACGATGGCGAAGGAGAACCAACCGATGCGTCGATCCCTGTCCGCCCTGCAGATGCCCAAGCCCCACGCCTCGCGCCGCG
>JBIJCD010000436.1:0-3307 GCA_044344895.1 Pirellulales bacterium
TCGGCGACCAGCTTCGCGATCGTCGAGCGGCCCTCGGCCGGCAGTGCGCCGGTCGACTTCTGCAGCGACTCGAGCACCGGGGCGAACTCATTGAGCTGCGGAATCGCGGCCTTGGCCGTGTCCTCGTTGGTGACGCCGCCGAGCACCTTCGACAGGTTGCCGAACAGGCCGGTGAGGCTCTCGCCCACCTTGACCGCCTCGGCCACGCCCGGAGCGAGCTCGATCGTCTCCCTGACCACACCCTCGACCTTCTTGCCTTCCCGCTCGATGACCTCGGTGCGGTCGACGACGAGCGGACCCTCGCGGCGGACGGTCTCGGCGACGACCACCTCGCGCTTGGGCTGCGGCTTCGGCCAGAGCATCCAGCCGACAAGGCCCAGCAGGGGCAGCAGCAGGAGCGGCAGCCAGGCGGGGAAGCCGCCGGCGGCAGGCTCCTCGTGGCGGTGCACGCCACCGCGGGCCGGCGAGGTCTCGCCGCCACGTGCCGTCGACGACACGTCGAAGTCGGCCAGCGACAGACCGCGCGGCAGGGCCGCCTTGATGTTGTCCTGCTGCTCCGAGAAGAGCCGTTGCAGGCCACCGACGTCGGGCTTGGCGCCCTTGAACTGGTTGGCGATCGTGCCGAGCACGACCGGCGCCAGATACGTCAGCAGCGTCTTGCTGATGCCGGGCTGCATGCCGAGAAACGAGGCGAGCACGTTGACGAGGCTGCCCATGTTGTTGCCCAGCAGCGACGTCAGCAGGCTGCCGCCGAGACCGCCGAGGCTGGAGGCCTGACCGCCGCCGAGGAGGCCGGCGAGGTTGCCCAGCATCTTGAGATCGAGCCCGCCCAGTGAGCTGGCCAACTGGCTCGCGCCGCTGTTGGTGGAGGCAAGCTTCGAGAACGCCGACAGCAGCGCGGGAACCGCGGCGCTGGTGGCGGCGCGGGTCTGCGACTCGTTCGTGCCCACCAAGCCGCCAAGCTTGCCCAGCACGTCGCCGGTCAGCTGACTCGTCACAAGATCAACAAGATTCATGGTCGCTCGTCTCCAAAAGTCAGGAAGGTCAGAAGGAAAATTCGTACGCGGCACGTCTTCCCTGACGAACCATCGCTCCGCGTGGCCACCGACGCTCGGGGACCACGGCCGCCATCCATAGAATCCCCTGTCTTACGGGCTAGAAAGGGGGTACGCAAGCGCCCGGCAAAGTCGGCATGACAGGATCATTTGGGCGGGCCCGAGGGCCGCTCGCGGCACGCTGCGGGCCTGTTTTTCAGGCTGTTTCCGCTGGCGCGGCGAACCCTGCGGCGGATCAGATGATCGCCAGCGGATTGCGCCGCTCTTCGAGTGTGCCCCGGGTGACGCCCACCCGGTTGGCGGCCCGCAGCCGGGTCCACACCTCCCGGCCCGTGGTCCGGCCCGCCAAAAGGTCCCGATACCCGAGCAGCACCTCCCGTATCGCATCCGGCGCTTCGTCGAGCAGTTCGACACGGAAGTGGCCCACGCCCCGCGCCGCCAGCAGCGGCACCACCTCGGCGGCGCTCTGCGGCACGGCGTTGAAGAGCGTGTTGCGGCAGCCGACATCGGCCGTGAGCAGGTGCTCGACGCCGACCCGATCCCGCAGCCGGACGACGTGGTCGTCGCACGGCCGGCCACAGTTCGTCTTGTTCGTGCCCGGCGAGAGCACGGCGCAGAACACGCAGTGCTCCATGTGGAACATCGGCATGTGCTGGTGGATCACCACCTCGAGCCATACCGGGGGCGACGCCGCCACCAGCGCGAGAAGCTGGTCCCGGTTGAGGTCGTACGACGCCGTTACCCGGCCGAGCCCCTCCGCGACGAGAAACTCCGCCGTCCGCTCGTTGGCCACGTTGAGCGAAAAGTCGCCCACCACCGGCAGCCCTTGCCCGCGGAAGAACCGCAATCCCGAGAAGGTGCGGACGAGGATGCCGTCGGGGCGCTGCTTGGCGAGCAGGCGGAAGATGCCCATCTCGTCCGGTTTCTGGATGCGGGGCGTGGCCAGGTGGATCGCGGCCCCGCTGTCCCGGCAGACCGCGACGGCCTCGGCGTAGTGCCGGATGTCGGCGAAGTCGGCGTAGAGGCTCCGCTCCCCGAGCTCGAGGACGCACCGCAACTGGTCGAGCGACCGCACGAGCACGTGCAGCAAGGGCAGCCCACGGGCAGCGGCTGCGGCCGCGTCGTCCGCATGCAGCCCGCGCGGCGGGCGGCGCGAGCCGGCCGGCCGGATCCGACGCGGCGCGGCCGCGATGGCGGCCGACTCGAGCGCCGCCACCAGGTCGTGCCGCAGCCTGCCGAGCACGCTGAAGGGCAGCATCGGCCGGCCGACGATCTCGGCCGCCAGCGTGCGCACCGCGAACGGGGTGCCGCCCAGGCGGCCGAGCTGCGCGCCGAGCACCTGCTCGTCGATGGCATGCCGCGTCGCCTCGCGGGCCGGCTCGGCCGTCGCCACCTCGCAGCGAATGCCGTCGTCGGTGGTGGCCGTGACCCGCACGGCCTGCCCCACGGCGACGGTCACCCGCAGGTCGACGGGCCGCCGTCGCTGCGGGTCGGCCCCAGTGAACGAGCGCCGCAGCCGGGCGGTGAGCTGCGGATCGTCGGTCTTCCAGACCACCTGGCCTGGCCGCACCGTGGAGAGATCGACGGCCCCGTGACCGAAGGCGAGGTCGACGCGGCCCTCGGCCACCGTCTCGGCGACGGACCGGCCCCGCTGGAAGACCTCGTAGACGCGGCCGCCCTGCTCCCGATCGCCGTCGGCGTCAGCCGACCCGCGGCGATCGAACGCCACGCCGTCCCCACGCTTCACACCGGCCACCAGATCGACCGTGACGCGGTCGCGTCCCACGGCGACGACCGTACCCAGCCACACCCCCCGCTTGGCGCTGCTCGTGGCGGGCACGAGCATCTTGTGGTCGCAGCCGCCGAGCCACCCCGGCGAGAAGCCCCGCGAGAACGACAGTGCCAATTCCTCGATCGCGTGGGGCGTGAAGGCGGCGGGCCGCGCCGCCACCGCCGCGTCGATGGCGGTGCGGTAGTGCCGGGTGACGGCGGCGACGTACTCCGGCGTCTTCAGCCGCCCCTCGATCTTGAACGACGCGACACCCGCCGCGATCAACTCCGGCAGCAGGTCGTAGGCAGCGAGGTCCTGGGGCGACAGCAGGTACTTTTGATCGCCGAGGTCGACGTCCTTGCCGTCACAGACCAGGTCGTAGGGCAGCCTGCAGGCCTGGGCGCACTGGCCGCGGTTGGCGCTCCTGCCGCCCAGTGACTCGCTGGTCAGGCACTGGCCCGAGTAGGCGACGCACAGCGCA
>JBIJCD010000435.1:0-3307 GCA_044344895.1 Pirellulales bacterium
GTGGCCGCAGCGGCCACACGCTCGTCGAGCGTTCGCCGACCCCCTCGCCTCCCCTTTTCATGCTCCCAGCTGGTCGCGGGAGCAAAACGGCACGCGATCGAGCCCGGCGTCGCGCCGCGGCTCGGCTCCGGCCGTCGCCCGGCGGGCCGGCCGCTCGGGGTTGGGGGCGCGGGTTTTGGCAGGCCAGGCATGCTGGGGCGGGGCCGTGCGCGGCGTGGGAAGCAATTTTCCGCACCACGCCGCGATGCTGCGGATGGAATCAAAGTTGCGGCCTGTCCCGGGTCGATTTGTAGGACGCGGGTCGACCCTGACGCCGCCGAACCCGGGACCACGGCGGTCGCCAGGGGGCGGCGCAGGGGCTCCTCCCGGCGCTGGAAGGCCACACGCATGACACCGTCGACCCTATGGGGGCACGCCCCCGTGACACGCTTCACGCCGTCGCGGCACGGCATCAGTGCCGCGGTCGCGGCCCTCTTGATCGTGCGTGGTGGCCTGGCGATTGGCGGCGCTGAGCCGGCGGCGGCTGTTCCCGACGCCTCGGAGCCGCCGCCTGGGGTGATCATCGACGTCGACGCGGCTGCGCCGCTGGCGCCGGATCCGGAAACGCTCTACATCAAGCTGCTGACAGCCGCTGCTCCCGCACCGCGGCCCGACGGTGCGGCGGTGCGCCCTGCCCAGCCGGCCACTCGCGCCGACCGGGAGCCGGCGCAGGAACCGCCGCCGTCGGCCGCGTCTTTGCACGAGGACGAGGCGGACGAGACGGTGATCCCTGTCGTCGCGGCGGCGGGCGACGAGTCATCGGACAAGGCATCCAAGAACGGCGGCAAGGCCCGCAAGAGTCCCTGCGAGGAGGAGTCGAAAGAGTGCCGCGAGGCCCTGACGAGGCTGCGGGACGACGCGCTCAGTGACATCGCGCTCGACATCCGGGTCGGTGGCCGGCCCGGCAGCGATTATCCGTGCGAGTGCCGGCTCGAGGGGGAGACGTTCGAGCCCCGGCGGTTCGCCACCACGATGATGACCTGGAAGGCGGCCGGCTACTGCCACAAGCCGCTCTACTTCGAGGATTGGAGCCTGGAACGCTACGGCCATTCACACGGGCCGCTCGCCGATCCGTTCTTCTCGGCCGCGCACTTCTTCGTGACGCTGCCCGTGCTGCCCTACAAGATGGGCGTGGAGCTGCCATGGGAATGCGTCTATCCGCTGGGCTATTACCGTCCCGGCAGCTGCGCCCCCTGGACGGTTCCCGCCGTGCCGATGAGCTGCCGCGGCTTCGCGGTGCAGGCCGCCACGGTCACGGGCATCGTCTTCGCGTTGCCGTGACCCGGGCCGGTCAGTTCTTGCGGATGCTGGCGATGTAGGCGTAGCGGCGGGCGACCGACTCGAAGGCGACCTCGCCACGGCCCGACGTGCCCAGGGCCACGATCGCGTCGTGCACCTCGGGGCGGTAGTGCACGTGGAACATTGCGAGCCATTTCTTCAGCCCCGCGGCGAACACGCCCGGCAGATCCCGCTGGTCCCAGAAGTCGACGATCAGCAGGGTTCCCCCGGGCCGCAGGTTGGCCATCGCCGCGTCGATCGCACCGGGCCAGGTGGGAATCATCGACAGGCAGTACGAAAAAAAGATGGTGTCGAAGAGCTCGTCGCGGCCGAACATCCGCTGCGCGTCGAGCTGCTCGGCCAGCCCCTGTCGCAGGACGATGGGCTGCCGCCCGCTCTGCTGCGGCACGCCGAGCGACCGGTCGATGCTGCGGGCCGCCGTCTCCAGCATTTCGTGGGAGGCGTCGAGGCCGTAGAGCTCGCCGGGCTCCGGCCGCGCGGCCAGCCTGATCAAATTGCGGGCGGTGCCGCAGCCTACTTCCAGCGTGGCGGTCTGGCGTGACGTGACGACCCGCTCGAGGAGCCGATCGCGCCCCAGCAGGTAGTAGCGCCGCGTCAGGTCGTAGACGTGCCGCGTGAGGCGGTACATCCGATCCATGGCCGCTGCGTGGTCGGCTCCGGCGGGCCGTCGATTGTTGGACGAGGAGACGGGCGGCGGGGCCGCGGCTGGAGATCGCGCGGGGTCCGGGTCGCTCATGTTGCTGCCGGCCCTCCGGCCGGCGGGCCGACCATCTCGTACAAGTGGAACATGCCGTAGATGGCGGAACGATCCTGCAGGTGCAATTCGCGGGACCGCTCCTGACGGTAGGCGAAGCGGGCCCGCGTCGCCGGCGAGAGCGCCGTCTCGACGGGGGACTTCTCTCCCGCGGTGCGGAAGATCACCCGCGTGCCCGGGGCACCGACCCGGGCGATGTGCCCCCAGAGCTCTTCGATCACGGCCGGGGGCATCCAATCCTGGCTGTCGAGCAGGATGAAGCCATTGAGGCTGCCGGGCGTCTCCTCCCGCAGCTGGTCGGAGAGTGAGGCGATGTGGGTCTCGACCCGCGGTGCCATCGCCTTGATCGTCTCGTAGTTTTCCCGCTTGAGGTAGTCAGGCAGGGCCCGTCGGCCGTCGTGGTCGTAGCGGCGGCCGAACGCCTGCCAGGCGAAGTAGTTGTCGTCGAGCGGAAAGCCGCACGCGAGCCGGCGGACCCGCTCCCGGTACATGTCGAACAGCTTGCTGCCGTCGTTGTCCTGCTCCTCGAGCATTGCCGCGTGCTGGCTCGGCGGGATCCCCAGGCTGTAGACGGCGACCGGCTGCCGTCCCATCCAGCGGACGATGCCGTTGTCGAACAGCGGGGAGAAGTGCTCGTCGAAGATCCGTTCCTGCTCCGCCACGCTCCTGGCCGACAGCAGGCGGGCGGGATCCCGCCGCATGCCCCGGGCCAGGCCGTGCACGACGCGGAAAAACTGTCCCAGCTTCGCCTGATCGTAGAGCCCGCGCTTGAAGTAGCCGATCCGCTTGGGGCCGATCGTCTTGCCCGGCCAGTCGGTCGATTCCCAGTACGAACGGGTCGCCGGATCGAGGTGGGCGCGGATGTAACGGCGGTAGTTGTCGAGGTTGTCGGCGTGCCGGCCGTAGCCGAAGAACTTGTAGAACGCCTCGTAGTCAGGCAGGTGCTGGATCGCGGCGAGCTTGAGCCGCGTCAGGCACATGTGATTGGAGTTGAGGTCGATCGCGACGATCCGCTTGGGCTTGTGCACGAGATAGTTGAGCACGTTGCAGCCGCCGCTCGAGATCGTCAGCAGGCTCGAGTCCGGGCCGATCTGCAGGGCCTCCGCATCGACGCGGGGATCCTCCCAGATTTGGTTGTAGACGAAGCCGCGGAACCAGAGCGTGAACATGCGTTCGAGCATGCCACGCTTGCTGGCGAGCCGGTGGTGGTGGACG
>JBIJCD010000437.1:0-3302 GCA_044344895.1 Pirellulales bacterium
CGCCGCCGGTCACGACGACGGCCACGGTCACCATGGGCACATCACGCTGCAGTATCAGCCCGGCCTGCCGCTGACCCGCGGCAAGCTGATCATGTGGCTGTTCCTCTCCACCGAAATCATGTTCTTCGCGGCGCTGCTGGGCAGCTACGTCGTGCTGCGGTTCGGCGCCCCCGTGTGGCCCAAGCCCCACAACGTGCACCTCAGCGAGCCGATCGGCGCGATGAACACGTTCGTGCTGATCTGCTCCAGCGTGACGATCGTGCTGGCGCTGGAGGCCGCCCGGGCCAACAAGGCCGGGCTGGCCAAGATCTGGATGATGCTCACCCTCCTGCTGGGCACGATCTTCCTCGGCGTGAAGGCCTACGAGTACCAGGCCAAGTTCGCCCACGGCATCTATCCTGCTGCGCCGCGGGGCCGCATCTACGAGAAGCCCGACCTTTACTACGGCTCGGCGGTGCGGGCCCGGCTCGGGGAGCCGGCGATCATCGACAAGCTCAAGGAGCTCGACGAAACTCCCGCCGACAAGCTGACGGCCGAGCAGCTGGCCGCCCGCGGCCGTCTCCAGCAGATCCGCAAGATGGTCGCCAGCCCCGATCAGCAGGCCTTCGACCTGGCGGTCGTCGCCGATCAGGTGATGCCGCTCCCCACGGAGGCAGCGGGGGCCGGCCATGGCGGCGGTCATGGCGGCCACGCCAGCGGGCTCAACGACATCTTCCCGTGGCTCAAGCTGCCCGCCGTGATCCCCGGGGGCAACATGTGGGCCAGCACCTACTTCCTGCTGACGGGCTTCCATGCCGTCCACGTGGCGGTGGGGCTGCTCGTGTTCGCGATCCTGCTGCTGTATCGACTGGGCCGCGAGGATGCCGGCAAGATCGAGAACATCGGCCTCTATTGGCACTTCGTCGACCTGGTGTGGATCTTCCTGTTCCCGCTGCTGTACCTGTTCTGACGCTTCAAACGTTCCGAGGTTTCCCATGAGCGACCACGACGCGCACGGCCCCGTCACCCGCCCCGGCGCCACGCCCGACCAGCTCGATCACGGGCATGGGCACGACGGCCACGATGCCCACGACCATGGTCACGGTGGCATCGGCCAATACCTGCTGGTGTTCGCGGCGCTCTGCTTCCTCACCGGCATGTCGTTCTTCACCTACTCGGCCGCTTGGCCGTGGCGGGACCAGCCCCAGGTGGGCTGGGCGTTCATGATGGCCGTGTCGTGCACGAAGGCGATGCTCGTGGTGCTGTTTTTCATGCACGTGCTCTGGGAGGCCAACTGGAAATACGTGCTCACGATCCCGGCCGCCATGATGGCGATCTTCCTGGTGATCATGCTGATCCCCGACGTCGGCATGCGCAATCGGATGGTGTCGCAGGAGCGGGCGCTGCACATGGCGCGGGGATCCGACGTTCGGTTGCTGGAGCAGGCGGGCGAGGCCAAGCTGCTCGAGGCCCCGGCCGCGCACTGAATACACGCGAAACACGGCCCTCCGGGCCGTTTTCGCTGAGGGGTGCGACGGCCATCCAGGCCGTCGGACCCATGGGAGCGACAGACACGCGAAACACGGCCCTCCGGGCCGTTTTCGCTGAGGGCTGCGACGGCCATCCAGGCCGTCGGACCTGTGCGCTGACCGACACACAAAATACGGCACCACAAGGGGAAGTGCGGATGAATGGCCACGAGCGACATCCCGCCGCACCGGCCCCCGAGGGCTTTCGCCGGCCGGCCGCCATGGCCGCGGTCGTCCTGCTCGCGTTCGTCGCGCTCGGCTGCTCGCGTTCGCCCGACGTCGTGGCGGTGCCGCCGGCCCGCGAGCCCGCGCCGGAGCCGGCGGCCGCTCGCACCGAGCCGGGGCAGCCGGCGGCCCGGTTCATCCTCACCGAACGCGACGGCTCGCCTTTCGATTCGGCGTCGCTCCGCGGCAAGGTCTGGCTCGCGAGCGTGTTCTTCGCCAACTGCCCGGGGCCGTGCTTCCGCGAAAACCAGGCGATCGCCGACGTCCTGCGGGCCATCCCCGACCCCGACTTCCTGGCGGTGAGCGTCACGTGCGATCCCGAGAACGACACCCCGGAATCGCTGAGCCGCTACGCCGACCGGTTCGAAGCGGATCGTGACCGCTGGAAGTTCCTCACGGGCGACATGGCGACGATCAAGGAGCTCGCCAACGGCACGTTCCTACTGCCGGCCGAGGTCGGCGTGCACTCGGAGCGGGGCGTCGTCTTCGATCGGCAGGGACGGCTCCGCGGCAGCTACCACCTCCTCCAGCCCGACCGCGTGAAGCTGCTCGAGAAGTTGATCCGCGAGGTGCTCGCCGAGCCGGACGACGCCGCTGCCGCCCCCGCCGAAACTCCACCGGGGAGCCCGTCATGAATCTCGCCGAAGCGGCCCGCTGGCTGCCCACCGTCAACGCCTCGCTCAACACGATCGCCACGGTGTTGTTGGCCGCGGGCTGGATCCTCATCCGCCGCGGCGACTGGCGGGCCCACCGCATCGCCATGGTCGCGGCCTTCGCCGTGTCGACGCTGTTCCTCGTCTGCTACCTCTCCTACCACGCCATCGTGGGGCACGTGCCTTTCGCCGGGCAGGGGCCGGTACGGACCGTCTACTTCGCCATCCTCATCTCGCACATCCTCCTGGCAGTGGCGGTGCCGCTGCTGGCGGTCGCGATGTTCGTGCTGGCCTGGCGCGGCCGCTGGGAGACCCATCGCCGACTGGGCCGGATCACGCTGCCGATCTGGCTGTATGTCTCGGTGACCGGGGTGGTCATCTACCTGATGCTCTACCACTTCTACCCCGCCCGCCGGGCTGAGCCTATGATTGAGGTGTCCGCTCCGGCGCCGATCTGAAGTCGCGCGGGGCGGAACGCATCGCCGGCGTCCCCGCGACGCCGCACGCAGCAGGAGCGCACGCCATGCATGCCAGCCCGGACCGGTGGCGGCTCATCCCGTCGAACCGCCGTATCCTGGCGGCGCTGCTGCTCGTCGCCTGCGTCGCGATGGCGACCGATGCCCTCGGCTGCCCCACCTGCAAGGACGCCGTCAACACGGCGGACCCCGAGGGCTTGAACGTCGCCCGCGGCTACTTCTACAGCATCCTGCTCATGCTGGCGATGCCCTTCACGCTCGCGGGCTCGTTCGGCCTCTACGTCTGGCGCGAGATGCGGCGGCAGAAACTGGCGGCCGCGGAATCCGTCGTCGAGCCGACGCGGACCGCGGATCTGCCGGCCCTGCCGCCCACCGCGGCGGTCCCGTGACCGACGACGCTGCGGCGTGGTCCGGCAACGCGGCGGCGGCCGACACCGCGC
>JBIJCD010000217.1:0-6407 GCA_044344895.1 Pirellulales bacterium
GCCGCCCAGGTGACGCAGCTCATCAACCAGGGCATCGCGCAGGCGACGAAGACCCGGGCGCAAATCCGAGTGCAGCCCACGTTCGCGAAGATGGTCCTCGCCGTCGCCGACCAGGACGGCACGCTGCTGGGCGTCTACCGGATGCCCGACGCCACCGTCTTCTCGATCGACGTCGCGATCGCCAAGTCGCGAAACACCGCCTACTACGCCTCCGCGAACCTCCAGCCGCAGGATCAGGTGACCGGCATCCCCAAGGGCACGGCGTTCACCAACCGCACGTTCCGCTACCTCGCCGTGCCCAAGTATCCCTCGGGCAACGCGTCGGCGGCGCCCGGTCCGTTCTCGATCCTCAACACGCCGGGCATCAACGCCAAGACCGGGCTCAACACCGGTGCGCCGCTGCCCGCCGCGGCGTTCAACGGCACCGTGCTGGGCTTCGACTCGTTCAATCCCGGCACGAACTTCCGGGCACCCACGCCGGCCTCCAACCAGAACGGCGTCGTGTTCTTCCCCGGCAGCACGGCCGTCTACCTCGCCGGCAGCCTCAAGGGCGGCTACGGCATCAGCGGCGACGGCGTCGATCAGGACGACGTGGTCACGTTCTACGGGGCATCCGGCTTCTCCGCGCCGGCCACGATCCAGGCGGTGCAGTATTCCGTGCGGGGCATCCGGCTGCCCTACATCAAGTTCTCCCGCAACGCGATGGCCGGCCTGTAACGCCACGGCACCGGCGTGCTACCGGGAGCCGCCGGCCGCACCGCGATAGACGGGACCGGCGTGGCGGGCCAGGGCCTGCGCCACCTCCGGCGCCGGGTCGGCGATGCCGCCGAGCGACAGGTCGCCGCGGTGCGCCGCCAGCGCCCGAGCCGCCGGCTCCGAGAGCGTCCGCAGGCCGTCGAGCGACAGGTCGCCCGCGTGTGCTGCCAGCGCGGCGGCCGTGTCGGGGTCGAGCGACTCGAGGCCGTCGAGAAAGAGCGTGCCCTCGATTCCGGCCAGCACGGCGGCAGCCGCCGCAGACAGCTGGCGGATCGCGCCGAATTCCCGCCGGCCCTCCGCGGCCAGCTTCCGGGCCAGCGCCGGCGAGGCGATCACCTCGATCCGGTCGACCACCACCGGCCCCGGATGCCGCGCGAGCGACTCCTCGACCGCGGGCTCGAGCCGCGAGATGCCTCCCAGATCGAGCCGACCGGGATGCGGCTCGAACGCGGCGGCCGTCGCCGCCGGGAGCGACCGCAGGCCACGCAAGGAGATCCCGCCCGCATGCCCGGACAGCGCCTGCGCCGCAGGCGTGCTGATATCCTCGAGCCGATCGAGGTCGAGCGGACCGGTGTGCCTGGCGAGCAGACGGGCCAGGGGCTCCGACAGCTCGCGTCGCGCGGCTGCAGCCCCGACGATCCCGGCGAGTGACAGCCGGCCGGGGTGGCGGGCGATGACAGCGGCCGCGTCGTCGGACAGCTGCGTGACCGCGTCGAAATCGGACCGTCCGTCTGCCAGCAGCTTCTCGGCGAGCTCCGCCGTGGCGATCGCGGCGAGTCCGCTCACGTCGAGCCGGCCCGCCGCCGCCGCGAACTCAGCCTCCACCTCGGGAGTCAGCCGCTCGAGGCCCGCGAAGTCGGTGCGGCCGTCAGCAAGCAGCCGGGCCGCCAGCGGCCGGCTGTCGAGTGCGACGAGCTTCGGCAGCGGCAGCGGCCCCGCGTGCCGCGCGAGCAGCTCGGCGAGCTGGCCCGACACGGCGTGTTCGAGGGCGGCGGCCTGCGCCAGCCCGGTGACCCGCAGCGGTCCGGCATGCCGCAGAAGCGCGGCGATCGCGGCCGGCTCCGCGTCGGGTGAGAGGCCGTCGAGCACGAGCAGCCCGGAGTGCCGCGCCAGCCCCGCGGCAGCGGCCGGCGACACCCGCGTGAGCCGACCGTAATCGCCGCGACCGTCGGCCACCAGCCGATCGGCCAGCGTGTCCGACTCGAGGACCGTCAGCCCGGCGAGGTCGAGCGGCCCGCGATGCCGGGCCAACGCCGCCGCCGCCGGCTCGGACAGTTCGCGGACCACCGGCAGGGCGAGCTGGCCCGAGTGCCGCGCCAGCTGGGCCGCAGCCTCCGCCGACAGCGTCCGCACGCCCGCGAGCTCGATCCCACCGGCGTGGCCCGCCAACGCCGCAGCCGTCTCCTCGTCGAGCGTGGCGAGCGCAGGCAGCGACAGCGTGCCGTCGTGCCGTGCGAGCAGTCGGGCGAGCGGAGCGGAAATCGTCTCCGCTGCCGCCGCCCGGCCGACGAGGGCCGCCAGCCCCAGCGGCCGCTTGCTCGCTGCGAGCGGGTCGATGGCGTCGGGGCCGACCTTCACCACGCCGCCGAAATCGGTCCGGCCGTCGGCGACGAGCCGCTCCGCCAGCGGCTGGGACCCGATCTCCACCAGCCCGTCGAGCGAGAGCGGCCCGGCATGCCGCGAAAGCGACTCGGCCGCGGACGGCGTCAGCCTCCTTACCAGCGGAAGGGATAGCGGCCCCTCATGCGGCTCGAGGGCCGCAGCCGCCTCGTCGGCCAGCTCCGCAAGCCCGTCGAGCGAAAGGGGGCCGGGATGCCTGGCCAGCAGCGCCGCCAGTGCCGGCGAGAGCGTCTCGGCAGCACGGCTGCGGGCCGCCAGGCCCGCCAGCGACAGGGGACCGGGGTGCCGCACGAGCGAGGCTGCCGCGGCATCGGAGAGCATGGCCACGCCGTCGAGCGTGAGCGGGCCGCGGTGGGTCGCCAGCGCGGCGGCGGCTTCGTCGGAGAGCGTCGCCAGGCCGCCGAGCCGGATGGCCGCGGGCGAGCCGGCGATCTCCGCCGCCCGCACCGCGGAGAGCGTCCGCAGGCCGTCGAGATCGATCGTCGTGACCGCCGGCGCACGCCGCGTGGCCTGCACGACGACGGCGACCAGCGCGGCCACGGCGACCGCCGCCAACGCCACCGGCCAGCGGTGCCACCCGATCGGCGGAGGACGATCCATCGAGTGCTTCACGACGATCGGCTCCTCATTCGCGGCCACCGGCGACGGGACCGCTTCAGAACGCAACTTCCAGGTCGAGGAAGCCCGCGAACAGGTTGCTCATGGTGCCGTCGATGTTGCCGTAGAGGGCCTTGAACCCGTTGCCCACGATCAACCCAGACACGCCGGACCGGAAGATCAGATTGTTGTTGAGAAACGGCCGGGATTCCATCCCCAGGCTCAGGTCGGTGCCGATCGACTTGGAGATGTTGTTCTGGAAGACCAGTGACTCGAGGGTCTTCGTCGTGTCGAAGAACAGGAAATTGCAGTTGGTGACGAGCCGCGTTCGCTGCGTCACCTCGAAGTCGACGCCCACGTTGTAGAGCTGCAGGCCCGGGTTGACGAAGTTGGCCTGCGACTGAAATTTGTTGCTCGCCCGCAGGTCGGGGTAGATCGAGAGCAGGTTCTTGAGGTTCGTGCCCAGCAGCTTGATCTGCTGCCGAACCCAGAAGCTGAACTCGCCCCCCGCGAACTGCGTGTTGTCGACGATGCCGTCGAAGCCGCCCCCCTTCCCGTCGTTGACGTTGTTGTCGCCCGACGCAAAGAAGACGGAGCTGCGGAACCGGATCCAGTCGGGCGAGTAGGAGAGCTCGAGTGCCGCCATGGTGGCGCCGATGTCGACCGGCCGCAGCGCCAGCTGGTTGAGCGTGTCGTGCCCGAAGGCGTAGTAGAACGCTCCGGTGACGTTGAGCTCGTTGATGTGTCCGTCGCTGGCGATGCCGGCGTAGCAGGCGTTGACCTCGTGCGGCGTGGCGATGCCGATCGGGTCGGGCCGCACCAGGAAGCCGTTCTTGTCGTACTTCAGCTGCGCCTGATCGTGGTCGTAGTGGAAGCTGGTCTGGATGGTGTGGCCCGGCCAGATGAAGTCCTGCTTGTAGTAGTTGGCGATGATGATCTGCTGATTGCGGGGGTCGAAGGAGTTGAGAAAGCTGTTCGTGTCCTTCTCCCGCTGGTCGAAGACGATCAGGTTGAACTGGTCCCGGTTGGCCAGCCGGGTGCCGAACAGCCGGATGGCCCGGTTCAAGTCGCTGAAAATGAAGCCGCGGAAGTCGCTCGTGAACGGCTGCGAGCCGCCCCGGATCGAGAGGAAGTCGTAGTCGGGGCTCAGGTCGGCGAGCTTCGCTTCCAGCCACCATTCCTCGAGCGTGGCGAAGCCGCGGGAGCGGCGGCGGCCCTGGCCGACGTCGGGGCTCACGACGCCCAGTTCGTACACCTCCAGGTAGTTGGTGTTGACCACCGGCGCGATCCTGATCCGCCAGTCGTTGGGCTTGAACGCCCGGTCGCCGTGGATCAGGTCCATGGCGATCGTGTAGTACTGCAGGAAGAAGAACCCGTTGGGGTTGCCGTAGAAGTCCTCCTGCCCGGGCGTGGGCGTCGATTCGAACGGCGTGTTGGGCGTGGGCACCTGCCGGAAGTTGGCGATCGTGCGGCTGATCACCGCCAGGTTGAAGAACGTCTCCTGCCCGATGATCGGGTAGTCCTCCTTGAGAAGGTTCTGCGTGTACGGGTTGAAGCCGTTGCCCAGCGCGTAGGGGTAGTCCTCCAGCCGCGGGTGCCCGCGGCCGTACCGATCCCAGGGCTTGAGTCCGGTGCGCCAGCGGTCCTCGATCGGGACGAAGTGCGACGACTCCTGGCGTTCGCCGGGGATCACGCTCGAACTGCCCGTGAACCCGGCGGGCGGGTACATGGGATAGCGGAAGAGCGGATCCGCGATGGTCCGCTCGCCCGCCAGGTCGAACGCGTTTTCCGCCGGATCGGCGAGGATCGGCGGCCCCCGCACCACCTCGGCCACATCGGCGAAATCACCCGACAGCGTTGTCGCCCCGACTCCATCGCCGCCCTCTCCCGCTCCGCCGTAGCCACACGGCACCACGCCGATGTCAGGCCGCCACGGCGCGGACCGGTCGATGGCGGGAAGGGGCAGCGGCCACAGGTCGGACTCCGGCGCCACGCCGGTACCAAAACTGCCGGCGGGCGACGGCAGTTCGATGGGAGCGGGCGTCCAGATGCCGGCCGGCAGGGGATCGAGCCGTTCAGGTTGCGGCTGACCGGCCGCAATGAGCGATTGCATGGCGGCGCACCAGAACCACAGCAGCCGCGGCCACGCCCGGCGGATGGCGCACCGCGATCCGTTGCCCGCCAGGTGGCTCGACTCGAAATCGTTTGAGTGGAGGACCGGTCCGGCCCACCCGTCGGGGGCAAACACCTGTTTGGATCCCGCGCCTCGCGTCATGAAACAGCAGCCCGAGGCAGTCGGCGGCCGCCGCCTGATCCCCGTGGGAAGGCTCTCCCTCATCCATGGCCTTGCCGCTTGTATCGGTCGCACAGACAGGACCGACTTTTAGGTTTCTGTCGATCGTGCGTGGCTGCGACCGAAAGATCGGCTGGCTGGCGGCGATGCGGCGATTGAGCCAAGACGGGCGGCCCAGGGCGGCGTTCACGCTGGGCTGACGCGGCAACGAGGGAAGAGGGGGCAGCGTGACGAGGCAGGTGAACCTCATTCGACTCTCAGCGATCGTCCTCGGGGCGGCGGTGGCGTGCTTGCTTGCCGTCCCAGCCGCAGCGCACAACCACGACTGGTCGCCCTGGATGGGCAGGCCCGCGACCGAGAGGAAACACTTTCAGGGAGACCCGTTCGACCGCGCGGGCCACCCAGAGTGCGTGTCGCCGTTGGCGAAGCCGGCCGAGTCGCCGCACGAGATCGGCTACTACGTCGGCGGCGGCGCCCGCGTGAAGGCGCACCACGGCGAGGAACGGCGGCACGGCGACGGCACGTGGGGCGTCGACTATGCGGGGCTCATCATCCCGAAGAAGAACGTCCTCAACTGGTGGCATGGCGGCCGCTACCAGGGCGGCATCGGTGCCTACGAGGCCGACGGCCCGCGGATCATCCACAAGCCCTGATCCGGCCAGTCGGATCGCCGTCGCGGCGACGCGGCTGCTACGACTGTCGCCGCGGGACTTGGGGCCGGCTTTCAGTCTGCCCGCAGCACGCTCTCACGGAGCGAGCCCATGCCCGCGGCGATGCCTCCGGCATGGCCGAACACGCTCGAGCCCGCCACCAGCACCCGGGCGCCGGCTGCCACGGCCCGCGGGGCGCTCGCCGGCGTGATGCCGCCGTCCACCTCGAGTTCGATCGGCCGCTCCCGTTGGTCGAGCAGGCGGCGCAGGGTGCGGATCTTGCCTTCCGTCTCGGCGAGATACTTCTGCCCGCCGAAGCCGGGATTCACCGTCATCACGAGCACGAGGTCGACCATGTCGAGCACCTCCTCGATCATCCACACGGGCGTGGCGGGATTGAGCACCACACCCGCCGGCAGGCCGAGGTCGCTGATCGACTGGATCGTGCGGTGGAGGTGGCGGCTCCCCTCGACCTGCACGAGGAGCGAGCT
>JBIJCD010000242.1:0-5875 GCA_044344895.1 Pirellulales bacterium
TCTCCAGCGGCAGCCGCGTCGCCCGGCGCAGCGCCTCCACGACCAGCGGGCCCATCGAGATGTTGGGGACGAAGTGCCCGTCCATCACGTCGACGTGGATGCGGCTGGCACCCGCGGCCTCCGCCTCCCGCACCTGATCGCCCAGGCGGGTGAAGTCGGCGGCGAGGATCGAGGGCGCGAGCCGCACGGGCAGGTTGTCAGCCGGCATGGTTCCTCCTTGTGTACTGGCAGTCGGCGGGAATGCCCGCCGCCGCGGCGCGATCGATCACCCAATCCAGCGTACCCGCCGGGGCGATGCCACGGGCCGGCGCCGCGGCGACGTCGCCGGTGGCGGCGAGCACGCGGGCCAGCGCCGGCGCCTTGTCGGCTCCCGCCGCCAGAAACACCACCGCCCGGGCGGCGTTGAGCAGCGGGTAGGTGGCCGTCAGCCGCCTGGTCGCCAGCTGCGGCACCTCGTTGGCCACGAACCAGCGGACCGACTCGCCAAGCGCCCGCGTGCCGGGAAAGAGCGACGCGGTGTGGGCGTCGGCCCCGAGGCCGAGGAACACGAGGTCGAACCGCGGCGGCGGACCGTCGACGTCGACGCCGCAGGCCCGGGCCACCGCGGCCTGGTAGTCGCGGGCGGCGGCGTCGAGGTCGCTTTGCTCTCCCGCCAGCCTGTGCACCTGGTCGGCAGGCGGCCCGACCGTGTCGAGCAGCGACTCGCGGGTCATGCGGTAGTTCGAGTCGGCGTGGTCGGGCGGCACGCACCGCTCGTCGCCCCAGAAGAGCTGCGTCTCGCGCCAGGGCAGCGGGTGGTCGGCAGCCGCTGCGGCCAGGAGCTGGAAGAGCCGCCGCGGCGTGCTCCCGCCCGACAGCAACACACGAAAAGCTCCACGGGCGGACACGGCGTCGCGGGCGTGCCGACGCCAGAGACCCGCGGCCTCGCGGGCGACCCCCTCGGCATCCGGCATCACGTCGATCGACCGCATGCTCATCTCGCCTGCCTCCCGCGGTCGCCCGCGCCGACGACCGCGGCGCGGACGTGTTCCCGCACCAACCGAAACGACTCGTCCCCCTCGAGGACGCAGTCGGCCATCTGCAGAAAGAAGCCGGTGCCCACGACCCCGGGCAGGCCGCGGATGGCCCGGTCGATCTCGGCGGGCTCCTCGGTCGGTACGAGGCGGCAGTCGAGGATGTGGTTGCCGTTGTCGGTGAGGCCCCGGCGGCCGTCGACGCACCACGGCTCCGGCTCGAGGCCGAGCCGGTCGATCGCCCGGGCCACGAACACCTCCGCGAACGGCGCCACCTCCACCGGCAGCCGCATCGGACGCCCGTCCGCCGTCGGCTCCCCCAACCGCGCGGCCCGCTTGCCGGGCCCGACCACGATCACGAAGCGGCGGGCCAGCCGAGCCACGATCATCTCGCGGAGCGCGCAGCGGCCGAGCCCCTTGATGAGGTCGAGCCCGGTCGGCGTGAACTGGTCGGCGCCGTCCACCGCGATGTCGAGGCCGTCGGCGGCGTCGGCCGCGTCGAGCAGCGGGATGCCCGCCGCACGGGCCTGCCGCTCGGTCGCCAGCGACGTGGGAAACCCGTGGATCGCCAGGCCGCCGCGCACCCGCTCCCCCAGCGTCTCGATGAAGCGTGCGGCCGCACGGCCGGAGCCCAGGCCCACGCGATCACCGGCCCGCACCATGCCGGCCGCCTGTTCGAAGACCGTGGTCTGGGTGGATGCGGTCATGGCGTGGGGCAGTCCGGTGCCGGGCGCTGTGTGGGCCGCGGTCCGGGCGGCCCGCCGCGGGCTTCAGCGTCCGAGCTGCTTCTTCGCCTCCGCGACCACGTGCTCCTTCGTGAACCCGAAGTGCTTGAGCAGATCCTTCAACGGCGCCGACGCGCCGAACGACGCCATGCCGATCACCGCCCCCTCGGCGCCCGCGTATTTGGCCCAGCCGAGCGTGGAACCCATCTCCACCGCCACGCGGGCCTTCACGGCCGCGGGCAGCACCTGCTCGCGGTAGGCCGGATCGCGGCCGCACTCCTCCTCGAACAGCTCCCACGACGGCATGCTCACCACGCGGGCCTGGATGCCCTCGGCCGCCAGCGATTCGCGGGCCTCCATGCACAGCGACACCTCGCTGCCTGAGCCGATGAGGATCACCTGCGGCCGGCCCTGCGGGGCGTCGGCGAGCACGTATGCTCCCTTGCGCAGCCCCGCCGCGGCGCCGCAGGCGGTGCGGTCGAAGGTCGGGATCTCCTGCCGTGTGAGGATCAGGCAGACGGGACGGTGCTGCTGCGGCATGATCCACCGCCAGGCCTCGGCCACCTCGTTGGCGTCGGCCGGCCGCAGCACCGTCAGGCCCGGCATGGCACGAAGCGACGCGAGGTGCTCCACGGGCTGGTGCGTCGGGCCGTCCTCGCCCACGCCGAGGCTGTCGTGCGTGAACACGTAGATCACCGGCAGCTCCATCAGCGAGCCCAGCCGCAGCGCGCCGCGGCCGTAGTCGGAGAAGATGAGGAAGCCGGAGCCGTAGGGCCGCACGCGGCACAGCGACATGCCGTTGAGCGCGGCGCCCATCGCGTGCTCGCGGACGCCGAAGTGCAGGTTGCGGCCGCCGGGGCTGGCCGCCTGGAAGTGCCCCGCCCCCTCGAAGCCGAGCAGGGTCTTGGTCGAGGGCGCCAGGTCGGCCGATCCACCGATCAGCCAGGGCACGTGCTTCGCGATCGCGTTGAGGACCTTGCCGGAGGAATCGCGGCTGGCGGCGGCCGCCTTCTTGGTCTTGCCGGGATTCTTCGGGTCCTCGACATCGCCCCAGGGGAATGTGGGGATGTCTTTGTCCCAGCCGGCGGGCAGCTCCCGCCGCTGCATCAGCTCGATCTCGCGAGCCGGCTCGGGATGGGCCGCCTGGTAGCGGACGAAGCGTTCGTTCCAGGCCTTGCTCGCCTGGGCGCCCTTGCGGCCCACGCCCTGCGCGAACGTGGCATACACCGCCTCGGGCACCTGGAACTTCGCCTCGGGGTCGACACCGTAGAACGCCTTGGCGGCCTTGATGGCATCCCATCCCAGGGGCTCGCCGTGGGCGGAGTGGTGATCCTGCTTGCCGGGCACGCCCCAGGCGATGTGGCTGTCGGCCACGACGAGCGTGGGGCGGCCCTTCATCTCGCGGGCCTGCTTCATCACGTGCAGCAGCCGCGGCAGGTCGTTGACGTCGGCGACCCGCAGCACGTGCCAGCCGTAGGCCAGGAACCGGGCGCCCACATCCTCCGTGAACGCCAGGTCGGTCTCGCCCTCGATCGTGATCCGGTTGCTGTCGTAGATCCAGCAGAGGTTGTCGAGCTGGAGGTGACCGGCCAGGCTGGCGGCCTCGCTGGCGACGCCCTCCATCATGCAGCCGTCGCCGGCGAGGGCGTAGACGCGGTAATCGAACAGGTCGTAGCCGGGCCGGTTGTAACGGGCCGCCAGCCACTTGCCGGCGATCGCCATGCCCACGCTGGTCGCGGCGCCGTTGCCGAGCGGCCCGGTCGTCGTCTCGACGCCCGAGCAGAACCGGTATTCCGGGTGGCCCGCGCACACGCTGCCGAGCTGCCGGAACCGCTTGATGTCGTCGAGCGTGACGGCCGGCTTGTCGACGACCTTCGTCTCGTGCTCGACGGTGCGCACCTTCATCAGATGCAGGATCGAGTAGAGAAGCATCGACGCGTGGCCGGCCGAGAGCACGAACCGGTCGCGGTTGGGCCAGACCGGGTCGGCCGGGTCGTACTGCATCACGTCCTGGAAGAGCGAGTACACCACCGGCGCCAGCGACACGGGGGTGCCCGGGTGGCCCGAGTTGGCGGTCTGCACGGCGTCCATCGCCAGCGTCCGCATCGCGGTGATCGCGGCCTGGGCGGCAGCGGCCGGCGCCGCGGCCGACGTGGGCTGCGTCGTCGTGGTGTGGCTCGTCGAGACGGTGGCGGACATGCGGCGACTCCCGGAAGGCCATGCGGCCCCGAACGCGGGCCAGATGCTGGAAAGCAGGCGGTAGGATAGAAATTCCGCGGCGTCCGGTGCAACTCGGTCGACCCGAGCAGCCACCGCAGGGCGATTGTCGGGCAGCCGCCCGCAACGCGTCGCCGACAGCGACGTGGGCGAGCAGTGCCGCCCGAGATCGGGCGGCTCGTCATGCCATGTTCATGCCAAGTGCTGCACCCGCCCCGTCACGAGGCGGGGCGGACATCGAACACGTGATGTCCGTGCGCCGGCAGGTCGAGGCGGAGCCCTTGCCCCGCGAGCTCGTCACCGGCGTGGCCCCACTCGGCCCCGCCGAGCAGGTCGCGAAACCGCCAGCCGCGGCCAGCGAGCCCCGGCAGGTCGAGCGGCAGCAGGCAGCGGGCCGCGTCGCCGGCGAGATTCACCACCACGATCCGGCAGTCGTCGCCGTGGGTCCAGCGGTGCGCGACCAGGTGCCGGTGGGTGTCGTCGCCCGGCCGTGCCTCCCGCGGGTCGAGCTGCCGCCAGTGGCCGTCGTGGAAGACAGGATGGGAGAGCGCGGCCAAGAGCCGCCGGTAGAACTGGGCCAGCCCCGGCACCGGCTCCTCGGCGGGCCGCCGGCCGAGCTGCACGGGCAGCTTCACCCGGCTACCGTCGAGCTTGCCCTCGTGGAACAGGCGAAACCCGGGCAGGGTGAGGGCGAGCACGGCCGCCGCGCGGCTCCGCTCCAGGCCGAAGGCCTCGGCCGCCCGCCGCTCGTCGTGATTCTCCACGAACCGGGCCAGCCGCGACTGGAAAGCCATGTCGGCGACCAGGTGCGCCCGCACCGCCGCCGCGTCGCCGGACAGCAGCCGGTCGTAGAGCCGCTTGTCGTAGGTGTAGTCGAAGCCCTGCTGCTGCAGCTCCCACTCCATGTCCCAATAGACCTCGGCCAGCGTGAGGAAGCCGGGGTGGCGGGCCAGCAGGTCGGTGATCGCCGCCGGCCAGAACTCGGCCCGCGGCGGCTCGAACTCGCCACCCCAGGTGCGGCCGAAGACCTCGCGGGTCACGAGCATCGCCATGTCGCAGCGGGCGCCGTCGCACCGCTCGGCGATGGAGAGCAGGATCTCGGCCATGGCCCGGCGGGCCTCCGGGCGGCGGTAATCGATCTGCACCGTGTCGGTCCAACCGCTGAAGCAGGGATCGCGGCCGTGCGCGAAGACCCGCGTGTCGTCCGCGCCGCTGCGCCGATGCGAGAAGAAGTAGTTTCCTGGCTCGGCGGCAGCCACATCGGCGGCTCCCTGCACCAGCCGCTCGGGATGGGCCTCGGTCCAGTGGTGGTCGACCGCCAGGTGGTTCGGCACGAAGTCGAGCATGAGCCGCAGCCCCAGGCGATCGAGCCGCCGCCGCAGGTCGGCCAGGCCAGCGTCGCCCCCCAGCGCGTCGTCGACGATATAGTCGGCGACGCAGTAGGGGGAGCCGACGACGTCCTCGGGACCGTAGTCGGGCAGCGCCCGGCGGAATTCCTCCGCCAGCCCCGGATGCTCGCGGGCGACCCGCCGGCCGCCGGCACTGCGGCGCCACACGCCCATCAGCCAGACCCCGTCGAAGCCGTGGTCGGCGAGCCGTTGGAGCTCGGCCTCGGGCACGGTGGCGAAGCTCACCGGACGGCCGGACGCCGCGGACAGATCCCGCAGCCACACCCAGGCGTTGATCTCGTACACGACGGGAAACCGGGGCCACCGTGGCATCGCTCACTCCCTCCGGTGGCCGCCGGCCGAGTCACTTTCCGGGCAGCCGCCAGACCGGCGTGAAATCCTGCGGCTCGTCGACCATGGCGGCCACGGCCCGCGACAGGAGCACGAGCGTCGGACCGTCGCCGGGGAACGAGCCGAGGATCCCGCCCAGGAGCCGCGCCGCCTCGGCGAACGCGCGGCCCTCGAACGCCGC
>JBIJCD010000260.1:0-5567 GCA_044344895.1 Pirellulales bacterium
CACCGCATGGGCATCCAGGCCTTCGAGCCGATGCTCGTCGAGGGCAATGCCATCAAGCTGCACCCGCTCGTCTGCAAGGGCTTCAACGCCGACTTCGACGGCGACCAGATGGCGGTGCACCTGCCGCTCTCGATCGAGGCTCAGGTCGAGGCGCACACGCTGATGCTCTCGACGAACAACATCTTCAGCCCCGCCAACGGGGCGCCGATCATCAGTCCGTCGCAGGACGTGGTGATGGGATGCTACTACCTCACCATGCAGATGGCCGGCCGCCGCGGCGAGGGCATGGTCTTCAAGAACGTCGAGGAGGTGGAGCTCGCGCACTCTCTCGGCAAGGTGCACACGCACGCCCGCATCAAGGTGAAGCTGCCCCCGGGCAGGCGGCTCAAGACCGACGTGGAGGCGCTTGGCAAGCCCGGCGCCGTCATCGAGACGACCGTCGGTCGCGTGCTGTTCAATTCGATCCTCCCGGAAGGGATGCTCTTCTACAACATCCCCATGCGGTCCAGCGAGCTGGCCCGCGTTATCTCCGACTGCTACCAGGCCCTCGGCCGGCGCAAGACGATCGACCTGTTGGACAACATGAATCGGGTCGGCTTCAGTTGGAGCACCCGCAGCGGACTCTCCTTCGCGACGGACGACCTCATCACGCCGGCGAACAAGTCGAGGATCATCGGCAGCGCCGAGAAGGACGTGATGAAGATCCTCAAGCTCTACCAGCGCGGCGTGATCACCGACGGCGAGCGCTACAACCAGGTGCTCGACGCGTGGACCCATGCCCGCGAGCAGATCACCAAGGAGATGATGGCGGAGCTCGAGCAGGACACCGACGCCCGCGACACCCGCCGGTCGGGCTACGTGAACCCGATCTTTTTGATGGCCCATTCCGGCGCCCGCGGCGGCGTCGAGCAGATCCGGCAGCTGGCCGGCATGCGCGGACTCATGGCAAAGCCGTCGGGCAAGATCATCGAGACGCCCATCAAGGCGAATTTCCGCGAAGGTCTGACGGTACTCGAGTATTTCAGCTCCACGCACGGTGCCCGCAAGGGTCTCGCCGACACGGCCCTCAAGACGGCCGATTCGGGCTATCTCACCCGCAAACTCGCCGACGTGGCCCAAAACGTCGTCGTCACGATGCACGACTGCGGCACCACGCAGGGCATCGAGAAGGGCGTCATCTACCGCGGCGAGAAGGTCGAGGTGCAGCTGGCCGACAGCATCCGCGGTCGTGTCAGCCGTGCCAACATCACGAACCCGATCACCGACGAGGTCATCGTCCGTGAGGATGATCTCATCACGCCGAAGATCGCCCGGCAGATCGAGCAACTGGGGCTGGAGAAGATCCAGGTCCGCAGCCCGCTGACCTGCGATGCGCCGCTGGGCGTCTGCCGGCTGTGCTATGGCATGGACCTGTCCACAGGCTCGATGGTGGAGGAGGGCATGGCCGTCGGCATCATCGCCGCGCAGAGCATCGGCGAGCCCGGCACGCAGTTGACGATGCGTACGTTCCACATCGGTGGCGTCGGCCAGCGTGCCATCGAGGAGAACGAGAGCCGCGCCAAGCGGGCCGGCCTCGTGAAGTTCACCCGGCTGCGGACCGTGCTCAACGAGCAGGGCGAGCCGATCGTGCTCGTCCGCAACGGCGAGATCTCCGTGGTCGATGCCAAGGGCGTCGAACTCGAGAAGTTCGAGGTTCCCGCCGGTGCGATCCTGAAGGTGAAGGAGAACGACGAGGTCAAGCCCGGCACGGTGCTCGTGCAGTGGGACCCGCACTCGATCCCGATCCTTTCCGAGGAGGCCGGCAAGGTCGGCTACGAGGACGTGATCGAGGGCGAAACGCTCCGCCTCGAGAAGGACCCCAGCGGCCACATGCGCCGCATGGTGATGGAGCACAAGGGCGTCTACCACCCGCAGATCGTGCTCTACGACGATGCGGGCAAGATCCTGCGGTTCTACTACCTCCCGGAGAAGGCGTACATCGAGGTCGTCGAGGGCGAGATCGTCAAGGCGGGGCACGTGCTCGCGAAGACGCCTCGCGAGGCGACGGGCACCCAGGACATCACGGGCGGCCTGCCGC
Organism: Pirellulales bacterium; assembly: GCA_044344895.1. Lineage (GTDB taxonomy): Bacteria > Planctomycetota > Planctomycetia > Pirellulales > UBA1268 > CAMCQY01. Next base: position 2,078 of record JBIJCD010000260.1, read on the forward strand.
GGGTCACCGAGATCTTCGAGGCACGCAAGCCGAAGGATCCGGCGATCATGGCGGAGATCGACGGTGTCGTGGAGCTTCTGGGTGAGAAGCGTCGCGGCAAGCGGACCATCGTGATCAAGAACGAGAGTGGCATCGAACGGGAGCATCTCGTCACCCACGGCAAGCACCTCCGGGTGCATTCGGGCGACCACGTCAAGGCGGGCGAGGCACTCGTCGACGGCCCGCTCGTGCCGCACGACATCCTGCGGATCTCCGGCGAGGAGGAGGTGCAGCGCTACCTCGTGCGGGAAATCCAAAACGTCTATCGCAGCCAGCGAGTGGACATCGACGACAAGCACATCGAGATCATCGTCTCGCAGATGCTGCGGAAGGTGAAGATCGAGACCGTCGGCGATACCGACCTGCTCCCGGGCAGCGTGATGGACAAGTTCGAGTTCAAACAGGCGAACGAAAAGATCGCCGACGGCCTGCGGATCACGGACCGCGGTGACAGTGAGTTCGCCGTGGGCAGCGTGGTGCCGAAGTCCGTCCTCACACAGACGAATGCGCAGATCGAGGCGCTTGGCGGCACGCCGGCCAAGGGCACGAAGCCCAAGCCGGCCACAGCCACGACCCAGTTGCTCGGCATCACCAAGGCGAGCGTGCAGAGCTCCAGCTTCATCTCCGCTGCGAGCTTCCAGGAGACCACCAAGGTCCTGACCGAGGCCGCACTGGCGGGCAAGGTCGACAACCTCGTGGGGCTCAAGGAAAACGTCATCCTCGGCCATCTCATTCCGGCTGGAACCGGTTTCAACACGTTCCAGTCCGCCGAGGTACGGGTGCGGCCGGAGGCGCTCGATGCCCTGCGGATCGAGCGGGAGAACGTGCTCACCAGGCAGTTTCCACTGCTCGAGGCGGTTCAGGAGGGTGGCGATGCCGGTGCCGCGGGCGACGCGGGCGGGCAGGTGGCCACGCTGGACGGTGGTTCCGGCGAGGCGTTGTAGCGGTCCAGCGAATCGCCGCTGCATGCAGCGGCACTTTTTGCCCGCTGTGTGTGCGGGCTGTGATGAATATCCGCCTGGCGGGGCCCAGCCGAACGCCGATCCCGGCGCTGGTGTGGCGGCGTTTTGCTCCCCCGCCGCCGGCGAAGTATTGTCGCAGGAGCCTCGGTCGGCCGCCGGCCGTCGTGGCCACGCGTCCCGTGGCCTTCCCTTCAGGGCCTGCCTGACGATGACTGCGATCCTCCGCGTCCGCATTGTGCTGTTTGCCGCCACGGCCTTGGGCAGTGTCACCGAACCCGTCCTCGGCCAGCTTGTGCCCTACAACCCCTATGCGGAGTCGCAGGAGGCGGTGCCACCGGTCGCCGCCGACGGCACGCTCCACTGGGGCTCGTTCTACAAGTCCGCCGCCATCCAGAAGAGCTACGAGCGACTGTGGAACCTGGGTGCCTGCCGGGGAACGAACAAGGCGATCACCACGCCGGTCGAGCGCAACAAGCTCGTGATCGACAATCTGCCGGAGGCGTCGCTCAGCGGTCGCGCGCGGGGCACGGCCGGCACCTCGCACGGTGGCCTGATCGCCTTCTCAGAAGGCGGCGGCTCGGGTGAGTCGGCCCCGGTGCTGGTGGCGCAGCTTCACCCAGCCGGGGTGACGCACGTGCAAATCGGTGGTCCAATCGCCGTGGCAGCGCTCAAGCCGGGCATGACGATCCGATTGCGGGCCCAGGTCGACGACAAGGGCAGGTCTTCGAGCCCGCTTCGCTCGCTCGAGGTCGTGACTCCACCGCAGGGCTTCGTCCCGGATGCCGTCAGGCCCGGGGTTCCGGAAACCGTCGTCGGTGACATCCAGCGGATCAGCGACCGGCTGCTCGTCGTGCAGGTGGCCGCGGGCAAGATGCGCCGCTTGACGCTGCCGCTCGCGCCGGATGCCTCGGTCATGGCCGTGGACGCGTCGCGGATCGATCTGATCGCCCCGGGCGACTCGCTCGAGGTGACTGGCCGCCGCTGGGCCGGTGACGGCTGCATGGGATCCGGCACCGTGTTCGCTTCCCGGATCGTCGTGAACAAAGCCCCGCCGGCCGTTGATCGCCCCGACCCACTCGCGCTGGGATCGCGGTAGCGACGGCGGACGTTCGCCCGCTGCCGACCGCCGGAAGTCGCCACCGGCGACTTCCGCGATCCGCGCGGCGCAGCCGGGGCCGAACCGCATCTGGAAACCGGCTACTCCGCAGGGGTAGAGTCAGGGGCGTTCTCGAAGCAGCGGCCCGGCCAGCGCGGCCCGGCCACGATGCGATCCCCGCCGCCCCCTGAAACGATCTGGATGCCGGCCGCAGACCGTTGGATGGTGCGAGAGGACGACCACCTGCCCGTCGGGGCCGTGGCGGCGAAGACGCTGCGCCGGCGGCTCGACGGCGTGTGGTCGGACCTGCAGGCCGCCTGCGGCTCGCCCGCGACGGCCGCGGTTGAGTCGGAACGCGTCCACCAGTTGCGGGTGGCCACCCGCCGCGCCCTGGCGGCCCTCGAGGCCTTTGGGGCCGTACTGCCCACGAAACGCCGGTCTTGGTTCGAGAAGCGTCTCGTCAAGTTGCGGCGTGCGGCCGGCGAGGCGCGTGATCTCGACGTGCTGTCGGAGCGGCTGTCGCGGCCGGACAAGGCTGCCGCCCTGGCACGACGGCGGCTCGTGGCGATGCTTTCCAAACAGCGTTCCGCCTCTCGGGCGCCCATCCACGAGATCCACGAACGACTGCTGGAGGAAGATTGGCCGGGACGGGTGGACAGGCTCGTGGAGGACGTCGACCGACGGCGTCATCAGCCCGCTTTCGGCGCCTATGCGCGACGGCGATTCAAGCCGATGATCGTCGAGTTCTTCGCGGCGGCCGGCCGCCGGCTGCGAAACGCGTCGGAAATGCACGCCCTGCGCATCCAGGGCAAGAAGCTACGCTACGCCCTGGAGATCTTCGCCTCGGTGCTTCCCGACAAATCCGGCGCCAAGTGCCGCGTATCACTCGAGCAGCTGCAGCACTCGCTGGGTGAGTTCACCGATCACGCCGCCGCCGCGGATCGCTTCGCCCGATGGGCCCGCAGCGCCGATGCCGGCTCCAACCGCGACCTGCTCGCGAAGCTCCGGCGGGAGGAGACGGCCAAGGCGGACGTCGCACGGCGGAACTTCTCCCGTTGGTGGGATGAAGATCGCCGGCGGGCGTTGCGGCGGCGGCTGGAGCGGGCCGTCAAACGGAGGTCCGCATGACGCGTCGCCCGGGTGAACCCACCGCGAGGCCCCTCGGCGGCGGCATCGTCCCGCTGGTCGGCATGATCGGCATGGGCTGTGCCGCCGCCGCCGCGGTGTGGGCCATCTGCCGCGCCGTCCTGGACCGGCCGTCACCGGCGGCCGTCCACGCGTTCGACTTTCGCGACACCGTGCCGCAGCCCGCAGCCGCGTCCAGCGCCGGACCGTCGGGAATGGTCTGGGTCCCCGGCGGTGAGTTCTCGATGGGCTGTGCCGATCCCCGAGG
>JBIJCD010000335.1:0-4338 GCA_044344895.1 Pirellulales bacterium
TTCTGCAGTTCAAGCAGCAGCGGGAGGCTACCAGTGTCGAGCAGCGTGCCGATCTTCTCGGCCAAGTCGCTGCCAATGCCCTCGATGTCGGTCAGCGATCGGCGTTTGTCGTCGCGCACCGACGCCAACGGCTCGACCATGCCCTGGATGGTGCGGGCGGCGTTGCGGTAGGCACGAACACGGAAGACGTTGCCTCCCTGGTATTCGAGCAGGTCGGCCACGAGCTCGAACGTGGCGGCGATGTCGGCATTCGTCACGGGCACCTCGGAACGGCGCCGCGGATGGGGCTCATGCCCGCGGCGTACGCGCCGCTCATGGTAGCAGCCAGGGTGGCGTGACGGCCGGACTGAGGCGGTTCACGCGAAGCGGCCCGCGGGCGGCGCCGAGGCGACCACCGCCGGGCTCACTGCATCCGGCCGGGCAGGGCCGCGGTCGGATAGGCCGTGGGTCGCATGAGGGGAGCGGCCTGCTGAGCCGGCTGCCACGAGGTCGTGTGTCCGGTCGGCTCGAGCAGCTTGGGAAACGCACTCGTCGACGCCCCAGGGCCGCTGCCGGGCAGAACCGGCATGCCGTTGGCGCCCGTGGCGCCGCTCGTGCCGCTGGCGGACGGAGCCGCCGGCGACTGCTGTGGGGCGGGAGCCAGCCGAGGCGGCTGCACGGTCGTCGGCGCGGCGTAGCCAGGCGTCGCCGCCGGCAGCTGCGGGGCGACCGCGGCCGAACCAGTGCCGTTCGCGGCAGCGGCCCGCGGCATTTCCGGGATCGGCCGCAGCGACGGCGTCGGCGTCAGCATCGGGGGAGCCGTCGGCTGGGGCTGCACGGCCGCGGGAGCGGGGGCCGCATAGGTTCCCGACTGCGGCACGATCTGCTGCTGGAAGCCGGGTTGCGTGACGGTTCCTGGCGGCAGCTGGGGGGCCGCCAGGCTCTGCTGGCCCGGCTGGATCAGCTGCTGCGGAACGTCGGCACCGGCAGCACCCCAAGCCTGGGGCGTGGTCTGCACGCTCGCAGCGAACGGACTCTGCACGGTTCCGCTGGTCGGGGGCACCATCATCGGCGCGACGGCCGCTCCGGGCGCCGCCGGGGCGGCATAGCCGCCCGCCGCGTTGTATCCAGGCTGCATCTGCACGTACTTCGTCGAGTACACGGCGCGGTACTGCGTGACCGGCACGTTCACCGGCTGATTCACGTACTGCGTCACCTGCTCCATGCACTCGCGGGTGCACCCGGTGCAGGGATCGATCTCACAGGAGGGCTTGTAGCTGGTCACGGGCACGCACTTGTACTGCGTGCGGTAGGTGGTCTCGGGCACGTAGCTCACCTGCTGGACGGGGACGACGACCGGCGGCGGCGGTGCCGGCACGGGCGCCACGACCGGTGCCATGACCGGCGCGGCCACGGGAGCGACCGCGTAGGCGGGGGGCGCCTTGCGGCAGCCGGCGAACAGGTCACTGAGGCAGCACTGCGCCCGGGATTCACCCGGCAGCAGCGCTACCACGCCGCCCATCACCACCACGACGAACAGGGGACGTCGCGTCTTCATCGCTCACTCCTGAGGCTCGGTTGGCCAATCCGCCGGCGGCGCCGGCCTGATCAACATCCACCCAAGCCTAGGTTGCGCACCGGTGCGCCTGGTCAAGAAAAAACGCCATCGATTCCATGAATTTCCGTGCCGGGCCCGGCACAATCGCACCCGGCGGCAGGATCGTCACGACCGGTGCGGCAGGAGCTGCCGCGAACGCGACTCGAAAACGTCGTACAGCTCGTAGAGCGCCTCGCGAATGTCGCCGTGATGGCGGTCGAAGGCCGCCTCGACATCCGCGGGGTGGATCAGGCTGCCATACCATTCGCCAGCCCCGGGCAGCCGACCGACGATGGCGGACATCACAGCCGGGCTGGGGCGGCATCTCGCCAGCACGGTGATCCAGCCGTGCGCGTGCCTGGTGACGACCAGCCGCCGTCGCGCCGCCCCGGCCACCAGCAGCACCACACCGCGCACGGACGGCCGGAGGCACTCCCAGCCGTCGATGCAGACGGTGCCTCGCATCCCTGCCAGCCACAGGGCCGGAATCATCCGCCACCCATCCCGCCAGGAGTGCAGCCGCAGCCGCACCACCGGGATGCCCTGGGCGTGCATGGCAGCGGCAAGCCGCACGAGCAAGGTGCTCTTGCCGCTGCCGTGAGGCCCGACGATCGCCGCCGAGCCGCTCCCCCGGACGAACCGGTCCACCAGGCCGCGGACGTCGAGGGGCATGCCCTCCGCGTCGAGAGGCAGGATGCATCCGGGCCTGGTGTAGCGGGTGGAAAACGGGTTGGTCGCAGGCAGCGTCATGTCGCGGGCCTCACGGTTTCGCCGCCGGCAGGCGGGCCGGCGGAACGGACCCCACCTCGAACACGTGCTCGGAAACGTAGTCCCGTGAACCGTCGAAAAACACCCGCACCCGGATGCACCAGCGCACCTTCACGATCGCGCCCTCGTACGACAGCGGGCTCTTCGGCAGGGTCGTGGCGAAGTCGCCGGCCGCGGCGCCGGGCGGGCGTTGGCCACGATCGGTGACCCGCTGGAAGAAGTGCACCCCGAGGTCTTCCTCTCCCTTGCCCTCGGTGTACCAGAGGACCGAATGCTCCACGGCGTGGATGCGGTCGTCGTCACACCCTTCGACACGGTAGCGAACGGCCAGCCGGCTGCCGGGCTCGTAGCGTCGAGTGGGCCTGTCGAACTGTGCGTCGATCTGCGGCGACGACCCGCCACGGTCCTGCCCCTCGCTCATCGGACCGCCTCCGGGGTGGCGGCCTCGCGGCCCGGGGCCGACCGCGTCGGTTCCGGCGGGAACACGACGACGGGAAACACCCGCGAAAAATCGGGGCGCCGGTCGGTGGCGCCGCGCACGACCAGCCGCCAGCGGACGGCGTTGTGTGCGGATGCGAAGGAGTGCATCGCATCGCCCGGCACGTCGACGGTTGCCCAGGCCTCGAATCGCGAGTCGGGCGCGGGGGATACGTCCGTGCATTGCAGCAACGGCTTATGCCACACCGTCACCCGTTCGGTACGGGTGTCGGTGCCCTGCCGAAACGTCGCCTGCTCCTCGAGTTCGAGCCACATCTCCAGCTGCCGAAACGTGCCCGTCCCGCCCTGCGCCAGCAGGACGTCGTATCGCCCCCCCGGCACGAGCGGATGGTCTGAGATCTCGACCTGCGTCGGGCCGACCACCGTCGCGAGAAACAGGCTGCGGATGAAGAGCACGGCACCGGCGACACCGACACCCAAAAACGGCACCAGCAGCACGAACAGCCACCAGTCGATCCTGCCGCCGAGGAGGTCGAGGCCCGCTCCGACCGCGAGCACGATGAGCACCGCGTTCCAGAGCACCGCGAACAGTCCGAATCCCACGAGTGTCCAATTTTCAGGGCTCTCGATCGGCAGCCGGTAGCGCAGGATCGTGCCGGGCGAATTGACGAGATCATCCCAGCTGGGCACGGCCGGATAGCCGGGCGCCGTGGGGGCGGGGTGCGCCAGCGGGTCGAGGATTTCCGCCAGGCGGCCCGATGCCGCCCGACGCTCCTCCGACTTTCCCCAGGCCCGCACCACGCGGACCAGGCCGGCCCCGCCGATCAGCGCCAGTGCGCCGGGCAGCAGGAGCGCCAGCAACCACAGCCACCAGTTGTATCCCCGCTCGAGGACGACGGTCTCGGGAGCCGACGGGTCGTACCAGCACCGCGTCGTGCTCCCCAGCTTCCACGGGGCGAGCGTGGCAAGGGCAGCCTCACGATCCGCTGACGTCTGCGTCGACGATCCCCGGGTCCACGCCTCTCGTACCCGACCGCCCGCCGTGTATCGCACCCTCAGCCGCGGCTGCCAGGTCGTGATCGGCGAGCCGGGCGGATCCTCGACGGTGGCCCGCGCCAGGCCCTTGGCGAGGATCATGCACTCCGACTCGAGGTAATCGTGGTTGATCCGCCACTCGGGAGCGGCCACGCCCGACACGAGCAGACCGCCGAAAAAGAGCCCTCCCAGCAGGAGCATCCCGTGAAACAGGCCGTCGCCCACGACGCCCCATTCCCGCGAGCCAGTCCGCCGATGGCCCCGCTTCTTGGCGAAGAATCGCGGCAGCCTCACGGTCGTGCTCCTGGACGCAGGACGGGGGCCGACCCGCTCCCGACACCATCATGCCGCATCGCACGGCACGCTTCCAGGAACCGCTCCGCCTGTCCCGTCCGACGCAGCGGCCGCATCAGGCCTCGCTGAGCGTTTCCTCGGTGGATTCCGCCGCCTCCTCGACCTGCAGCCGCATCGACCGCGGTGCGGCAGCGCCGGCCGACGGCGGGCTGGTCCGGTAGAAGCCG
>JBIJCD010000060.1:0-12222 GCA_044344895.1 Pirellulales bacterium
TCGCGGCCGAAGCCGGCAAGGACATCTACTGCGAGAAGCCCCTCACCTTTTCGGTCGCCGAGGGGCGGCCGATGATCGACGCGGTGCGGAAAGCCAAGCGGATCCTGCAGACCGGCAGCCAAGAGCGGTCGAATCCGATCAGCCGTTTCGTCTGCGAGGCGGTCAAGGCCGGCAGGATCGGGAGGCTCGAGCGGGTCGTGACGAAAGTGGGCTTCAACAACAAGGTCGGGCCCGGACCGGGCTGGCAGCCGATGCCCGTGCCGCCGTCGTTCGCCTATCGAGCGTGGCTGGGGCCGGCGCCGCAGCAGCCCTACCACGAGGATCGCTGCCTCTACCGGTTTCGGTTCAACTACGACTACTCGGGCGGGCAGATCACGAACTTCGGCGCGCACTCCAACGACATGGCCCACTGGGGCATGGGTCTCGACACTGGCGGCCCGGTCGAGCTGGAGTGCCTCGACGCGAAGTTCCTCCCCGAGGGAAGCCTGTTCAACACGGCCACCGAGACCCGCTTCCGCTGCCGCTACGCCAGCGGCGTGGAGCTCGTCTGCGAGACCGGCCCGGAGTCGGTGCAGACGCGGTTCGAGGGAACTGACGGCTGGATGCAGACCGGCTACAAGGGCACCACGGCGTCCGATCCCGCGCTGCTCCAGGGGCTGCCGCAGCCTGGCAAGGGGCCGGGCGATCCGCACTCGCTGCACCTGGCGAACTTCGTCGAATGCGTGACGAGCAGGTCCGAGCCGCGGGCGCCGGTCGAGGTCGGCCATGCATCTTCGCTCCTGTGCCATGCTGCCAACGCGCTCATCCGGCTCTTTCCCCAGACCGGCCCCGGCGTCGTCGCCGCCTGGGACCCCGTGCAGGAGGCGTTCGTCAGCAACGACGAGGCCAATCGCATGCTCGTTCGCGAACAGCGGGATCCATGGGCCTGATCGCCGGCTTTGTCGGGGTTTTGGGCCGGTGCTAGACTTTTGGCAGGCGTGAAACGCCCGACTCGTGCTCGCCCATCCCCGTTGCCGGACGTCCCGCTGCGGGGCCGCCGGCTCGCAAGGAGAGCATCCATGGCCTGCCGGACCCATCGTGGGTTGATCGCCCGGGGCGTTGCCCGCGGGATGCTGGTGTTTTTGGCGACGGTCGGCGGTCTGCGGCTGAACGCCGCCGACCCCGCGGCCCCAGCGACGGTTCCTCCGACTTCCGGTCGGCTGGACATTTCGACCGGTGTAGCCGCCGGCCAGGCCGCCGCGGCCGGCCTTCGGCTCGTCGGCAGCCGCGCAGGTCGGCAGCTGATCGTGACCTCGGTCGAGCCCGCCGTGGCGGGCACCGCCGCAGGCGAGCTGCTGCGGGACGCCACCCACGAGGCCCGCTATCGGGTCGAGCCGCCGGCGCTCGCCTCGGTCAGCGCCGGAGGCTTCGTCACGCCACTCGGCGACGGCGCCGGCGCGATCATCGTGGAGGCGGCCGGCCGTGAGGCCGCCCAGGTGCCGCTCACGGTCGAGAGATTCGGCGGCGATCCGCCCGTCGACTTCGACACCCAGGTGGTGCCGATCTTCACGAAGCATGGCTGCAACGGCGGTGGCTGCCACGGCAAGAGCGGCGGGCAGAATGGTTTCCGGCTGTCGCTGCTCGGATTCGAGCCCGGAGAGGATCACGAGCACCTCGCCCAAGAAGCCCGCGGCCGGCGGATCTCGGTAGTGGCGCCCGATGTGAGCCTGCTGCTGCTGAAGGCGACCGCCGCGGTGCCGCACGGGGGTGGCAAGCTGATCGAGCCGGGATCGGCGTCGTACGAGATCCTGCTCCGCTGGATCGCCGAGGGCGCCAAGCCCGGCAACCCACAGGCACCGCGGGTGGCGCGGATCGATGTGTTCCCGACCGACCGCGTCATGCGGCCCGCCGATCGACAGCAGCTGCGGGTGCTGGCGCACCTCACCGACGGCTCCGTCGAGGACGTCACCAGGCTCTCGCAGTTCGAGGTCAATGCGGCCGACCTGGCGGCAGTCGACGCCGCCGGCCTCGTGACGGCCACGCCCCGCGGCGACGGCCCGCCCCGCAGCGGCACCGCCGCCGTGATGGTCCGCTACCAGAGCCAGGTCGCCGTCTTTCGGGCGACGCTGCCGCTGGAGTCACCGGCCGCGGGCATGCCGGCGGCCGAGGCGTTCGTCCGGACGTTCGTCGACAAGCACGTGCTCGACCGGCTCGTCTCGCTGCGGCTGCCCCCCTCTCCCGTCTGCGACGATGCGACGTTTCTGCGGCGGGTGACGATCGACATCGCCGGCCGGCTCCCCACGGCCGACGAGTCGCGGGCCTTCCTCGCCGACAAGGACCCGGCCAAGCGCGACCGGCTCATCGACCGGCTGCTCGACAGTCCGGACTACGCCGACTACTTCGCCAACAAATGGTCCGCCATCCTGCGGAACAAGCGGACCAACGACGCCCTGCACCGCCATGGCAGTTACTCGTTCCACGAATGGATCCGGTCGAGCCTCGCCGACAACCTGCCCTACTCGCAGTTCGTCCGCGAGATCATCACCGCGACCGGAGAGGTCGGCGACAACCCGGCCGTGATCTGGTATCGCCAGGTGGCCGACGCCAACCAGCAGGTCGAAGACGCGTCGCAGCTGTTCCTCGGGCTGCGGCTGCAGTGCGCTCGCTGCCACCACCATCCGTTCGAGAAGTGGGGCACCGAGGACTACTTTCAGTTCGCCGCATTCTTCTCGCGGCTGGGACGCAAAAAGGGGCTGCAGCCGGGCGAGGACCGGATCTTCCACAACCGCGGCGAGGCCCAGGCGGCCGGGCCGAAGGGCGCTCACAAGCCGGCCGTGCTCGGCGGCACGCCCGACCGCGTGCCCCCCGACGTCGATCCGCGGGCACGTCTGGCCGACTGGATGACGGCCGGCGACAACCCCTACTTCGCTCGCTCGCTCGTGAACCGCTACTGGAAGCACTTCCTGGGCCGCGGACTCGTCGAGCCCGAGGACGACATGCGACTGACCAACCCGCCCACCAATCCCGCCCTGCTCGACGCCCTCGCCAAGCACTTCGTCGAGCACGGCCACGACCTCAAGGACCTCATCCGGGTCATCTGCCGATCGACCACCTACCAGCTCTCCGCCGAGCCGAACGAGGCCAACGCCGAGGACCGGCAGAGCTATTCGCGGTTCTACCCGCGGCGGCTCACGGCCGAGGTGGCGCTCGACGCGATCGACCAGCTCACTGAGAAGCCGACGCAGTTCGGCGGCGTGCTTCCCGGCACGCGGGCGGTGCAGCTCCCCGACCCGAACTTCAACAATTACTTTCTCACCGTCTTCGGTCGCCCCAACGGCGACAGCCCGTGCGAATGCGAGCGGGGCACCGAGGCCAACCTGGCGCAGAGCCTGCATCTGATCAATTCGGCCGACATCCTCGGCAAGCTCGGCACGAGCCGCGCGGCCCGGCTCGCGGCCGATGCGGCCCGGCCCGATTCCGCCAAGATCGACGAGATCTACCTCGTGGCGTTTTCGCGTCCGGCCAGCCCCACTGAGGCGGCCGACATCGAAAAGTATCTCGCGGCGCACGCCGCCAACCTCCCCGCCGCCTGGGAGGACGTGATTTGGTCGGTGCTGAACACGAAGGAATTCCTGTTCACGCACTGAGCCCGCCCGCCCCGCGGCCACCCGTCACCGGTCATCCCTTCCCACCCGGACCGGAATCCCATGCTTCGCATCGCCTTTACTACCGCGGGACTCCGCTGCGCGGCGGCCTCGACGGCCGCCGGCTGGATCGTCGCCCTGGCGGCGACGGCGTCGGCCGAATTTCCAAGGCCTCAGCTCAACGCCATCCAGCCTCCCGGCGGCCAGCGCGGCACGGCGGTCGAGGTGACGGTCGTGGGCACCGACCTCGACGATGTCAGCGGCCTGCGGTTCTCGCACCCCGGGGTCGTGGCTCGGCCGGTGATGTCGCCGCCGACCGAGTTCGACCCGCAGCCCCGGCCGATTCCGGGCACGATGCGGGTCGAGATCGCAGCCGACGTGCCGCCCGGCCTCTACGACGCCGTGGCCACCTGCCGCTACGGCGTGACGAACCCGCGGCTCTTCATGGTCGGCACCGCGGCCGAGATCCCCCGGCGGGCCGGCATCGGCTCACCGGCCACCGCCGCGGACGTGCCGGCGGATGCGACCGTGTCGGGCGTGGCGACCGCCAACGCGGCCGATCATTACGCGATCTCCCTCGCCGCGGGTCAGCGGATCCGGCTTGACGTCTGGGCGCGACGGCTCGATTCGCGGATGACGCCCGTGCTCACCATCGCCGATCCCGCCGGCCGCATCGTGGCGAGGGCACGGCGGCTGCATGGCGAGGATCCCTGTCTCGACTTCGTGGCCCGCGACGCGGGCCGGCACGTCATCCGCGTCCACGACATGTACATGGGAGGCGGCGGCGACATGCCATACCGCCTCGTGATTTCCTCCGGACCGGTCGTCGAGTCGGTCTTTCCTCCCGTGGCGACGCCGGGCGCGACGGCGCGGCTCACGGTGTACGGGCGCGGTCTGCCGGGCGGCTCGCCGGCCGGCGACGATGGGCTGGAGCAGGTGGCCGTCGATGCGGCGGTTGATGCCGACGCGGGCACCGCCGCCGGCCGATTCGGCTGGCGGCTGTTCGCGGCCCGCGACATCGCGGCCGAGCTGGTCGACGTGACGGGCGGCGTGCTCGACCCCGCGCCGGTGCCGCCAGCCGTGCTGGCCGCCGCGGGCGAGGTCGCGCTCGAGCAGGAGCCCAACAGCGATCCCGCACAGCCGCAGAAGATCGCCCTGCCAGCCGTCGTCGCCGGCCGCTTCCACCCGCGGGGCGACCGCGACTGGCTCGCCTTCGACGCCCAGGCCGGCGACGAGTGGGTCTTCGACCTCTATTCGCGGCGGCTGGGACTGCCGACCGATGCGTCGCTGCTCATCGAGAGCGTCACGCAGGCTGCCGACGGGAAGACCGTCGTGAAGGAGATCGCCTTCGCGGATGACGGCCCCGCGGAGTTTCAGGGCGGCATCCTCGACCGCCCCGGCTTCGATCCATCGATCACCTTCAAGGCGCCGGCCGATGGCACGTACCGGCTGCTCGTCCGTGAACTGTCGGCCGATTCCCGGGCCGGCATCGACCGGGCCTGGGTGCTCGAGGCCCGCAAGCCCGTCCCCGGTTTCCGGCTGGTCGTGCCGCTCGCGCAGCCCGACCGCGTCGATCCGAAGAAGATCTTTCGGGCGGTGCCCTCTCTGCAGCTCGGCGGCCGGATGGTGATCGACGTGCTCGCTATCCGCGTCGACGGCTTCGCCGGGGAGATCACGCTGGAGCCGCAGGGCCTGCCCGCCGGCGTCACGGCGGCGCCCGCGGTGATCCCGGGCAACGCCAACCGGGCTGCGGTCGTCCTCACGGCTGCGGACACGTCGCAGCCCTTCACCGGCTCGTTCCGGGTGCTGGGCCGCGGTCAGGCGGGGGGGCGTGACGTCGACGACGTGGCCCGCGTGGCGGCGCTCGCCTGGAACGTCGACGATCCCAACGCCGCCCTCGTGATGCGGGAGTCGTTCGACATCCCGCTGGCGGTGACGGCCGATGCCGCGCCGCTGACGGTGAGCCCGCGGGAGCAGAAGATCTGGGAGACGAAGCCTGACGGCAAGCTCGAGGTGCCACTCGACGTCGTCCGCCGTCCCGGCGCCAAGGGGCCGCTGTCGCTCACGGCGGCGGGCCTGCCGGGTGAGCTCAAGGTGGCCGAGGTGAAGATCGACGAGAAGGCCACGGAGGCGAGGCTCGAGATCGCGACGGGTGCGAAGCTGCCTCCGGGCAGCTACACCGTGCTGCTCAAGGGCGTGGCCAAGCTCGCGTATGCCCGCAACCCTCAGGCGGCGGAGCGGGCCCGCGGAGATGCCGACCGGGTGGCGGCCCTGGCCAAGGAACGGGTCGCGCAGGTCGAGGCCGCCAAGCAGGCGCTGGCCGCGGCTCAGGCGAAGCAGGGCGATCCCCAGGCGGATGAGGCCAAGGCGGCCGCCGCCGTGGCCGTGAAGGCCGCCGAGGAGGCAGCCAAGGTTGCCGAGGCGGAACGCGTCCGCCGGGAGGAGGCGGCCAAGGCTGCCGCCGCGGCCGCCGCACCCAAGGACATCGACGTTCCCGTCATCCTGCCCCCGATTACGATCGTCGTCGCCGCACCCAAGCCCGCGGAGGAGCCGAAACCATGATCTTCACCATGATCCACACGCCGGTTCGCAGTATCGTTCGCACCACGCTGGATCGTGATCGATTCTCCCGCGGCTCGCTGGTCGGGCGTCGGTCGTCGGCGATCGCCGCGGCGCTGCTCGTGTGCGCAGCCGGCCGCGTCGCATCGACCGCCGAGCCGCTTCCCGTCGCCCCGCCCGACCGCGCCGACAAGGTCCGCTTCGAGGACGAGGTGCTGCCGTTCCTGGCCGCCAACTGCACCGCCTGCCACAATGCGAAGGTCCGCGAGGGGGGGCTGATGCTCGACTCCGTGAAGGCCATCCTCGCGGGGGGCGACTCCGGCCCGGGTGTCGTCGCGGGCAAGCCCGCGGAGAGCGTCGTCTTTCTCCGGGCGACGCATCGGCAGGAGGACGTCATGCCGCCTGCCGACAACAAGGTTGGCGCGAAGCCGCTTTCGCCGCAGCAACTCGGGCTGCTGGAGCGGTGGATCAGCGAGGGTGCCACGGTCGGCCCCGCCGTCGTGCGGCAGCCGATCGCCTGGCGGCCCCTGCCCCGTGGCACCGGCCCGGTCGTGGCGGTGGCGGTGACGGACGACGGCCGCAAGACCGCGGCGGCCCGCGGCGCGACCGTGGAAGTGTTCGACACCCGCACGGGCCGGCTGCTGGACTCGCTCGCCGATCCGGCGGCTGCCGCCGGCGGGGTGCCGCAGTCGCACCGTGACGTCGTCTCCGCGATCGCATTCGCGCCGGGTGGCGAGCGGCTGGCCACGGGTTCCTTCCGCACCATCAAGATCTGGCGCCGGCGTCCGGCGACGCAGGTGGCCGAGATCGCCGAATCCGCCAATGCCACTGCGGTGGCGGTCGCACCGGCGGGCAATCTCGTGGCGTTGGGGTTCGCCGACGGCAAGATCACGCTTGTCGATGCCGCCACCGGCAAGGTGACGCGGTCGGTCGCCGCGCACTCGGGCCCGGTGACTGGCCTGGCGTTCGGGGCCGACACCGCCAGCCTGTATTCGGCGGGCCGCGACGGCGTCGTGCTCACCACGCAGGTGGCCGACGGCGCGGCCAGCGGCCGGCTGCCGCGGCAGGGCGAGGTGCGGGCGCTGGCGGTCCTCTCGGGTGGCACGCGGCTGGCGACAGCCGAGGCCGACAACGTGGTGCGGATGTGGCAGCTCCCGCTGCCCGCCGCGACGGCCGAGGCCGCCGATCCCGCGCAGCAGCCCAAGCCGCTCAAGGAGCTCACCGGCATCGCGCAGCCCACGACCGCGCTCGTCGAGCTGCCGAGCATGTCCGGGCATCTGTTGACCGGCAGCGGCGATGGGATCGTGCGGCTGTGGAAGGCCGACACGGCGGCGATCGTGCGACAGTTCGCGCACGAGGCCCCGGTCGTCGCCATCGCCGTCAGCCCCGACGGCTCGCGGCTGGCCACGGCCGGTAGCGTGCCCGGTGTGAAGGTGTGGGAGACGTCGTCGGGCAAGCGGGTGGCCGAGGCGAAGGGTGATCACCGGATCGCCGATAGGCAGGCGGCGCTCGACATCACGCTCACCGTGGACAAGCAGGACGTGGAATTCGCCAAGGCGCAGGTCACGGCGGCCGAGAAGGCCGTGCAGGCTGCGGCCGAGGAATCGAAGAAGGTCGCGGAGCAGCTGGCCGCGGCCGAGAAGAAGCTGGCCGAGAAAGCGACGGCCGCGGACGCAGCGGCCAAGGTGAAGCAGGAGGCCGACGCGGCCTCGACGAAGGCCGCGGCCGCGGTCCCGGTGGCGACCCAGGTGCACGAGGCCGCGACGAAGGTGGCCGCTGCCGCAGCCTCGACGGAGCAGATCGCGTCGGCGGCGCTGGCCGCCATCAAGGCCAAGCCCGCGGACTCCGTCACACCCGAGCAGGTCAAGGAGCTGGACACCGCCGCAGCCAACGCGAAGGCGGCCAAGGCGGCCGCCGATCAGGCCGTAACGCAGGCGAACACGCAGGTTGAGCAGGCGAAGGCCGCGGCGGCGGCGGCGACGAAGAAGGTCACCGAGGCCACGACGGCGCAGACGGCCGCCGAAGACGCCAAGAAGCAGGCCGACCTGGCGGTGACGGTGGCCAAGCGGGCCGCAGAGTTCGCGGGAGTGCAGGAGAAGCGGACCGCCGCCGACGTGCCGGCCAGGGCGGCGGAGCTCAAAGCGGCGGAAGCCAAGCTGGCGGCGTCGGAGGAGGCCCGCAAGAAACCGGACGCCGAGGCTGCGGCGGCCATGAAACCCTTCGTCTCGGTGTCGTACTCAGCGGACGGCAGCCGCCTGGCCTGCCTGGAGGCCGATGGCAGGATGGCGGTGCTCGGCGGCGTCGATGGCCTGCCCCGGGCCACCTGGGACGCCGCCCGTCCCGCGGGGCCTGGCGGCCGCGCCGCATTTCTCGCGGGGCCGCGCTTGTGCGTCGCCGGTGGCACGGCGGCCGCCACGATCTGGGATGTGTCGGAGCCGTGGGCCCTGGAGCGGACGATCGGCGGCGAGCTCACGCCGCCTGCGGCCGACGACGACCCGGCCGGCCCGCCGGTCGACGTCGTGACCTCGCTGGCGTTCTCGCCCGACGGCGTGCTGCTGGCTTCAGGCAGCGGCCGGGCGAGCCGTTCGGGGGAAATCAAGTTCTGGAAAGTCGCCGATGGCAGCCTGGCGCGGGCCCTGGCGACGCCTCATTCCGACACCGTGATGGCGCTCGAGTTCTCGCGGCGCGGCGACCTGCTCGCGTCGGGCGGTGCCGATCGGTTCCTCAAGGTGCACGCCGTGGCGGACGGCAAACCCGTGAAGTCCTACGAGGGGCACACGGGGCACGTGTTGGGCGTATCGTGGATGGCCGACGGTCGCCGGCTGGTTTCGGCTGGCGCCGACAACGCGATCAAGCTCTGGGACGTCGCCAGCGGTGAACAGCAGAAGTCGATCGCCGTGGGAAAGAAGGAGGTGACGGCGGTGCGGTTCGTCGGCGCCAGCAACGAGGTCATGGCTGTGGCCGGCGATCCGTTGGCCCGGCTCTACAAACCCGATGGCGGGGTGGCCCGCGAGTTCCGCGACCCAGGCGCGTTTCTGCAGGCGGGCGCGGTGGCGTCGGCGTTCGTAGTCGCCGGCGCTCAAGACGGCAAGCTGCGGATCTGGGACCTCGCCACCGGCAATCCACTCCATGCCGTCGAGGTCGTGCCGGCCCGCTGATCGCGGGCGGCGGGTGACCGCCGCGTTTGGCATGCCGAACGTCAGACCAGTTCGCTGATCGGCAGCTTTTCGACCAGGTATTGCGGTCGCCCGGTGGCGTCCACGAGCGTCGTCTCGGTCGTCCGCACGCCGAGGGCGTGGTAGAGCGTGGCGGTGATCTCCTGCATGTGCACCGGCCGATCGGTGGCATGCTCGCCGAGCCGGTTCGTGGCACCGACCACCTGTCCCGTCCGCAGCCCGCCGCCGGCGAGCACCGCGGCGCTCACCTGTGGCCAGTGGTCGCGGCCCGCCTGCGGATTGATCTTCGGCGTGCGGCCAAACTCGCCCCACACGACGACCGTCACGTCGTCGAGCATGCCGCGAGAATCGAGATCGTCGATCAGGGCGCTCAGGCACTGGTCGAGCTTGGCGCCGTGGTCGCGGACCAGGCCGAAGTTGTCGCCATGGCTGTCCCAGCGGCCGTAGCTGAGGCTGACCACGCGGACCCCCGCCTCGACCAGCCGCCGCGCGATGAGCAGGTGCTCGTTGCAGGTGGGGGCGCCGTCGTATTGGAACTTGTAGGGCTTGCCGTCACCGTAGGCCTCGCGGACCCGCGGATCCTCCTTCGACAGGTCGAGCGCGGCGAGCAAGCGGCTGCTCGTCAGCACGTCGAAGGCCCGCTGGCTGAAGGAATCCATCCCCTCCATCGCGCCGCTGGAGTCCACGTCGCGGCGGAGGCGGTCCACGCTTGCCAGCAGCCGGCGCCGGTCGGCGAGCCGCTCCAGCGGGATCGACGTGAGCTTCATGTCGTCGAGTCCCGGGCCGTCGGGCTTGAACGGCGAAAAGGATGGACCGAGAAATCCCGGCGCGCCCGAATCGGACCATGGCACGTGCTTCGTCCGCTCCGCCAGGCCGACGAACGGCGGCACGGCGCGGTCGACCGGGCCCCGCAGCTTGGCGATGCTCGACCCGATCGACGGCCGGCCGCCGAGCGACTTGAGGCTGCTCTCCGGCCATCCCGTCATGCACTGGAACCCGGCGTGGGCGAGTTCGCAGCCGACGACGGAGCGGATGACCGCCAGCTTGTCCATCCGCGCCGCGAGCTTGGGAAGCACCTCGCAAATCTGGATGCCCGGCACCTTGGTCGCGATCGGCCGGAACTCGCCGCGGATCTCGCTCGGCGCGTCGGGCTTCAGGTCCCACATGTCCTGGTGCGGTGGACCGCCGGCCAGAAAGACGTTGATCAGGGCCTTGTGGCCGGGGCGGCTGCCGGTGGCTGCGGCGGAAGACTCCTCGGCACGGAGAAGCCCTGCCAGCGACATGCCGCCGGCGCCGAACGAAAGGCCGCCGATGGTGAGGAATTGCCGCCGCGTGGCGCCGTCGCACATCGGCCGGCCGCCGCCATGGATCGTAAGCATCTTCAGACGCCTCCCGGAGAGCGAACCATGCGTGAAAGTCTATCTCTGGTATCGGCAGCCGCTCCATGCCAGGCCGAGCTGACGCGGGACAAAACCGCGGCCACGGTCCGCTTCGCGAGGAGGCAAATCCCTCGCTGGCAACGGGTTGTGGCTCGTTTCGGCCGCGGCGGCGATGGCCGGCGGCCGCTGCGGTCGATATTCAATTGGCCGGGTGCGGTGCTACGATCGTGCCGGAAGAGGCTGGCTGGGCCGTGTGATCGGGGCCCGACGGTAAGCGGCCGCCCGGTCGCGTGCGGAGGAGTCATCATGTTGTCGATCCTGGCCGATGCACCCGCGGGCCGACGGGTCGCCTCCTGCGACGGCATCACGCGTCGCGACCTGCTCCGCATCGGCAGCCTCACCGTCGGCGGTCTCTCGCTGCCGCGGCTGCTGCGGGCCGAGCAGGCCGCCGGCATCCGCTCGTCGCACAAGTCGGTGATCATGATCTACATGTGCGGCGCGCCCGCGCACCAGGACATGTACGACATGAAGATGGACGCGCCCGCGGAAATCCGCGGCGAGTTTCGGCCGATCGGCACGAGCGTGCCCGGCCTGCAGATCTGCGAGCACATGCCGCGGATGGCGAAGATCATGGACAAGTGCGTCGTGCTGCGGAGCGTGCACGGCTCGCCCGACGGCAACCATGATTCGTTCATCTGCTACACCGGCCGCACCGTGCGGAATCAGCCGCCGGGGGGCTGGCCGAGCATCGGCTCGGTGGCCTCGAAGCTCCTCGGCCCCACCGACCGTGCCGTGCCGTCGTTCGTGGGCCTGTCTCCCGACGCGGGGCACCCACCCTACGGCTCGCCGGGCCTGCCTGGATTCCTGGGGGTGTCGCACGCCGCCTTTCGCCCCAGCGGACCGGCCAGCGGCGACATGGCGCTCAAGGACGTTTCGGCCAGCCGGCTCGGTGATCGCCGCGAGCTGCTCCGCCGGCTCGACGTGCTCCGCCGCGACATCGACTCGAGCCGTGCCCTGGCGGGCATGGATTCCCTCACGCAGACCGCCTTTGACATCCTCACGAGCAACCGGCTGGCCAAGGCGCTCGACATCTCGGAGGAGCCGCAGCGGGTGCGCGACCGCTACGGCAAGGGTAGCCCGGAACGGTTCGGTGACGGTGCGCCGACCAATCTCGAGCACTTCCTCATGGCCCGCCGGCTCGTCGAGGCCGGCTGCCGGGTGGTCACGCTCAACTTCGGCCGCTGGGACTTCCACAGCGACACCTTCAACGGCATGAAGAACACCCACCTGCCGCAGTTCGACCAGGGGCTCTCCGCTCTGATCGAGGACCTGCACGACCGCGGCCTCGACAAGGACGTGGCGGTGGTCGCCTGGGGCGAGTTCGGCCGGACCCCGCTGATCAACAAAGACGCGGGTCGCGACCACTGGCCGCAGGTGGGGGGCGGCCTGCTGGCGGGTGGCGGCTTCCGCACCGGCCAGGTGATC
>JBIJCD010000438.1:0-3260 GCA_044344895.1 Pirellulales bacterium
GGCGAAGCCCGAGGGCCAGGCGCCAATGCCGGCCGGCACGGTGACGCTGGCGACGATTCTGCACGACGCCGGCTACTCGACCGGCGGGTTCGGCAAGTGGGGGCTGGGCGGGCCCGGGAGCGTGTCCGATCCGATCGCCTGCGGCTTCGACGAGTTCTTCGGCTACAACTGCCAGCGCGAGGCGCACAGTTTCTATCCAGACCATCTCTGGGATGGACGCCGGCGGGTTGAGCTCGACCGCACGACCTACTCGGCCGACCTCATCGCCGGCAAGCAGCTGGAGTTCGTCCGCCGTCACGCCGGCCGGCCGTTCTTCCTCTACGTGCCGACGACGGTGCCGCACCTGGCGCTCGAGGTGCCCGCCGACGAGCCGTCGCTGGCCGAGTATGCGAAGCAGTTCGCCGGCGAGGAGCCCTACACCGGCGGCAAGGGCTATGTCCCCTGCGAGCGGCCGCTGGCGACCTACGCGGCGATGATCACCCGGATGGACCGCGAACTGGGCAGGATCGTCGCTCTGCTGGATGAGCTCGGCATCGCCGACGACACGATCTTCGTCTTCTCGAGCGACAACGGCGCCACGATTCCCGGCGTGGGCGGCATCGACACGCTGCGGATGGGGAGCCACGCCGGCATGCGGGAGTGGAAGGGGACGCCCTACGAGGGCGGCCTCCGCGTGCCGGCGGTCGCCGTCTGGCCGGGGAAGATTCAGGCCGGCCGCACGATCGACGCCCCCACCGGCTTCGAGGACTGGCTGCCGACGCTGCTTGACTTGGCGGGCCTGCGCGACCGGATTCCGTCCGGCCTCGATGGCGAGAGCCTCGCGGGCCCGCTCCGCGGGGTGGCCGATGTGGGGGCCGATCGCATGCTCTACCGCGAGCTCACCGAGGGGAACTGGCAGGCGGCGGTGGAGGGCCGCTGGAAGGCCGTCCGCCGGGCCGCGACCAGAAAGTCTCCGCAGCCGCTGCCGACCGAACTCTACGACCTCGTCGCCGATCCCGCCGAGTCGCGGGACCTGGCTGCAACCCATCCCGACGTCGTTCAGAAAATGGAGGCGATCCTGGCCCGCGAGCACGTGCCGCACCCCGACTGGCCACTGCCGCTGGTCGACGGCCGGCCAGACGCGAAGCCGCCGGCCGCAGCGGGCGGCGAAAAAGCCGCCCAATCCAGCGCGGGCAAAAGGCCGCCGAGCGTGATCGTGCTGCTCAGCGACGACCAGCGGGCCGACACGATCCACGCCCTCGGCAACCCGCATATCAAAACGCCCGCCCTCGACGCGCTCGTGGAGCGGGGGGCGGTCTGCGACCGGGCCTACTGCATGGGGAGCATGCAGGGAGCGGTCTGCGTGCCCAGCCGCGCGATGCTGCTTTCCGGCCGGTGGCTCTTCCGCATCGACGAGCAGCTGCGGAGCTGCGACACCTGGCCCGAGGCCTTCGGGCGGGCCGGCTACCGGACGTTCCTCACGGGCAAGTGGCACAACGGCGCCGCCTCGGCCACGCGGTGCTTCGCCGCGGGACGCAACGTCTTCTTCGGCGGCATGCACGACCAGCGTTCCATGCCCGTGGCCTCGTTCTCCGATCACGGCGAGCCGGAGGAGACCGCGCTCAAGGGCACCCACTCCTCGAAGCTCTTCGGCAACGCTGCCGTCGCGTTTCTCGAGTCGCTGGGAGACGAGCCGTTCTTCGCCTGGGTGGCGTTCACGGCGCCACATGACCCGCGGCAGCCGCCGGCGGGCTTTCGGGAGCGGTTCGTGGGACACGAGCCGCCGCCGCCGGCCAACTTCCTGCCGGAGCATCCTTTCGACAACGGCGAGCTGAAGATCCGCGATGAAAAACTGCTCGGCTGGCCGCGCACGCGGGAGGCGATCGCGCGGGAGCTGGCCGACTACTACGCCTGCATCGAGGGAATGGACGCGCAGATCGGCCGGATCGTGGCGGCGCTGGCGGCGAAGGGACGGCTCGACGACACGGTGATCCTGTTCACGAGCGACCACGGCCTGGCGCTGGGCAGCCACGGCTTGCTCGGCAAGCAAAATCTCTACGAGCACTCGATGCGATCGCCCGCCGTGATCGCCGGGCCGGGCGTGCCGGCGGGCGTGCGTACCTCCGCCCTCTGCTATCTCCCCGACCTCGTGGCGACGGTTGGCGACCTGGCGGGCGTCGCGCCGCCGGCCGCGAGCGAGTGCACGAGCCTCCTGCCGGTGCTCCGCGGCGAGCAGCCGCAGGCACGGCCGGAGCTGCTGCTGGCCTACCGCGACGTCCAGCGGGCACTGGTCACGACCGACTGGAAGCTGATCCAGTATCCAGCGGCGGGGCGGACGCAGCTCTTCGATCTGGCGAAGGATCCGAACGAGCTCGTGGATCGTGCCGGGGAGCCGGCCGTCCGCGACCGTCGGACGGAGCTCGAGGCACGGCTCGAGGCGGCGCAGCGGGCGGCGGGCGATCCGCTGCTCGACAGGCCGCGACAGGCCGCACGGAAAAAGGCCGGATGACGCGGCAGCCCGGTGCATCACGGTGGTGAAGGTTTCTGGGAAGGAGGGTTGCTATGCGGTGTGTCCGATGGTTCCGGGAGTGTGGCGAGGGGCTGGCCGTGCTCCAAGAGCCGGCCTTGGCGGCGAGCGAAGCCAGGGATGGCGAAGCGACGCCGGCATGGAGTGAGCGGAGGGCACGAAGCCCGCAGCGAACGTCCGGCGATGGGGCACGGCCAGCCCCGGACCGTCGCCCCGCAGCGCGGCCCACGGGCGACGCGGAGAGTCATCGCAGGCGTCGCGGTCTCCGGGTCGCCGCCGCCGTCCTGCTCGTGACATGTTCGGTGGCCTGGACCGCCGTCGCCACTGCGGCGGTCCCGCGGCCCAACATCGTGCTCGTCCTGGCCGACGATCTCGGCTACGGCGAGCTCGGATCCTATGGCAACGCCGCGGCCATCACGCCGAATCTCGACCGCTTCGCGGCGCAGGGACTGCGGCTGACCGACTGCCATTCCGCCAGCAGCGTCTGCTCGCCGTCGCGGTCGGCGCTGCTCACGGGTCGGCATCCCTACCGCAACGGCGTGTTCACCTGGATTCCCGAGGGGAGCCCGATCCACCTGCGGACGAGCGAGCACGCCCTGCCCAAGCTCCTCAGCGGCGCCGGCTACGACACCTGCCACGTCGGCAAATGGCACCTGAACGGACTTTTCAACGATCCCGCGCAGCCGCAGCCCTCCGACCACGGCTACGGGTGGTGGCTCGGCACGCAGAACAACGCCGCCCCGAGCCACGCCTT
>JBIJCD010000061.1:0-12120 GCA_044344895.1 Pirellulales bacterium
CGCACCCCCTGGAGCCAGGATCTCTCCGGCACGGCGCCGATCGACAAGCACGGCCGCGAGCATCAGCCGGAGAGCTTTTGCAGCTGGATGGCCGGCGGCGGCGTCCGTGCGGGCCTCACCCACGGCGAGACTGACGACTTCGGCTACCAGGGCGTGTCGGGCCGGGTGCACCTGCACGACCTGCATGCCACGATCATGCACCTGCTCGGCATCGACCACACGCAGCTCACCTGGCGGCACGCCGGCCGCGACTTCCGGCTCACCGACGTCTACGGAAACGTCGTGAAGGACATCCTCGCCTGACCGGTCGTCGCGGCCGTGACCGTGCGCGCCCCTGGAGCAACTCCGTCATGATGCGGACTGCGTTGCTGTGTACGGCACTTCTTGTCGGCGACGTCGCAACTAGCCGTGCAGATGAGCCGCAGACCGTCACCAACTCCGTCGGCATGAAGCTCGTGCGGATCGAGCCCGGCACGTTCACGATGGGCCAGGATGGGCCGCAGCTGGAGGATTACCTGCGGCAGAAGCGGTTCAAGGAACTCTCCAACGTGAAGGACCGGATCGACTTCGACGAGAGGCCCGCGCACAAGGTCAGAATCACGCAGCCGTTCCTGATGGGGGCCACGGAGGTCACGGTGGCGGAGTATCGGCAGTTCGATCCCGACTTCAAAAAGAACGATCCGAAGACGAAGCCGGCGGATGACGACGCCGCAGCCGGCGTCACCTGGGAAAAAGCGACGGCGTTCTGCGAGTGGCTCACCAAGAAGGAGGGCAGGCCGTATCGGCTGCCGACCGAGGCGGAGTGGGAATACGCCTGCCGCGCCGGCACGACGACGCTCTTCCACACCGGCGACGATCTGCCGGATGGTCATCAGAAGTGGTTCGGCGAGGAGAATTTTCATGGCGTGTATTTCCCGCCCGGACCGATGCCGCGAGAGTATGACTGGAGGAATGCGGGAAAGCCCGAGGCGGGCTTGAAGCAGGGGGAAGTCATCGGTCTGACGCACCCCGCCGATGAACTTCGGGCAGGCGGCGCGGGTGCGCTGCGGGTCGCGCAGAAGACGCCGAACGCCTGGGGGCTGCACGACATGCACGGCAACGTGGCCGAGTGGTGCAGCGACTGGTACGGCCCGTATGAGAACGGCGCCCAGACCGATCCGCTCGGTCGCGCCGACGGCGACTGCCGCGTCTTTCGCGGCGGATTTCATTCGTCGCTCGTTCGCTTCCTGCGATCGGCGAATCGCGGCTCGTGGGTGCCGAACTCGGCGAGTGATCGCGTCGGCTTCCGTGTGGTGCAGGCGGAGCTTCCGAAAGGAAAATCACTGCCGGTGGCCGCGCCGCCGCTGCACGCGCAGAACGTCAGCCAGACCGTGCCGCGCATCGCGCCGCAACCGGCGGATACGCCCTTCTTCGATGGCCCGAAACCGTTCGTGCGCATCCCTGAGGGTGCGGTCGGCCCCGTGTTCATCAGTCAGAATCACAGCCCGGCGATCACCGAGTGCCCGAATGGCGACCTGCTCGCCGTATGGTTCTCCACCCTCGGCGAAACCGATCTCACCACGTCGAACGCCGCCGCTCGCCTGCGTTTCGGTGCCAAGGAGTGGCAGCCTGCCTCGCCGTTCTGGGATGCGCAGGACGTGAACGACCACGCGCCGAAAATCTGGTGGGACGGCGATCGGACGCTCTACCATTTCACCGAGGCGCGAGGGCATGGCGCCAACCTCGTCCGCCACTCCACCGATAACGGCGTCACCTGGAGCAAGGCCGAGGTGCTGCGTCCGCGTGGCGAGCCATCGGGGAATCCCATCCGCACCAAGGATGGCGTGATCGCGATGCCATTCGACAATTCGTCCCTCGTCATCAGTCGCGACCACGGCACAACGTGGCAGTCACGCGGGCGAGACCTCCGCGGCGGCGATGACGTGCGGCCCGGCAACAGCGGCCCCTGTATCGCCGGCATCCACGCCCCGATCGTCGAGCTCGCCGACGGTCGCCTTCTGGCCTTCGGCCGCCTCTCGGCAGAAGATCGGGCGCAAAAGCTCTTCGACCTCAAGATGCCGGCCAGTTACTCCAGCGACCTCGGCGAGACGTGGCGGTGGGAGGTGAGCGAGTTCCCCGTCGTGAGCAACGTGCAGCGGCCCGCCATGCTTCGGCTCCAGGAAGGCCCCATCCTGCTCTGCTCCTTTACCGACCAGTGGCGGACGCCCTTCAAAGAGCGCCAGGGCATGACCTTCACGTCCACCACCGGCACCTACACCGGCTACGGTCTCTACGTCGCCGTGAGCTACGACGAGGGCAAGACCTGGCCCGAGCGCCGCCTGCTCGCCGCCGATGGAAAGACGACCGCCGACGGCTACGGCTACCTCGCGGCCACTCAGACGCGCGACGGCCGTATCCAGCTCGTCACGAGCAAGGATCACTACGTTTTCAACCTGGCGTGGATCAAAGCCCTGCCGCCGGAGCCGAAGCCATGAGACGCCGTACTCACCTGCGGACCTCCTGCACCGCTCGCCTCGTCCATGTCGCTCTGCTGTGCATGGTGGTCGGTCCATTGTGGCCCGGTCAGCATGTGAAGCTCATCCGTCGGAGGACTTCATGAGACCGGCCATTCTCCTCGCCACCCTCCTCATCGCGCCATGTGCCGCGGCTCACGCAGCCGAGGCTCCGCGGTCTCCCGCCGGAGTGACGCAGGAGCTTCTCAATAGCATCCACGTCACGCCGAAGCTGATCCACGATCCCTTCCCGGCGTACGCCGAAAAGTATCTGCCTTTCGCCATGGCGGCGAGCATGGAGGTGACGAGCAAGGGCCGCCTCTGGACCTGCTGGGCCGGTGGGCAGGACGGGCCGAACGCCTACCTTCTGGCGAGCTACAGCGACGACCAGGGCAGGTCGTGGCGCGACCCGGTGTTCGTCATCGACCCGCAGGCCCACGGCCTGAAGATGGGCACGCGGCTCGGGTCGTTCTGGTGCGACCCGCAGGGCCGGCTCTGGCTCTTCTTCCATCAGTCGTGCGGGATGTTCGACGGCAGCTGCAGCAACTGGTTCGTACGGTGCGACGATCCCGACGCCGAAAAGCCCGTGTGGAGCGAGCCGGTGTATGTCGGCTTCGGGGCGTCGCTCAACAAGCCGATCGTGCGCACGAACGGCGAGTGGATCCTGCCCGTCTCACTCTGGGAACGGTGGCACATCGACAAGCCCTTCGCCGACTTTTACCACGAACTCGACGGCGTCCGCGGGGCGAACGTCTTCGTCTCCGACGACGAAGGGGTGAGCTGGCGACATCGAGGCGGCATCATCTTCAAGGACAGCTGCTTCAACGAGCACTCGGTCGTCGAAAAGAAAGACGGCTCGCTCTGGATGCTCTCCCGCTGCATGAAGGAGACGGCCCAAAGCCTCTCCACCGACGGCGGCACGACGTGGCAGCCGCAGACGACGTTCTTTTCGCACGTCAACAGTAAGGCGGTGTTCCGCCGGCTGAAGTCGGGCGGCATCCTGCTCGTCCGGCACGGGCAGGATATGACGCAGGCGACCAACGGTCGGCGGGAACTCACCGCGTTTCTTTCGTCCGACGACGGCCGCACCTGGTCCGGCGGCCTGCTGCTCGACGAGCGGCCCGACGTCTCCTACCCCGACATCGCACAGGCCCCCAACGGCGACATTTACGTCCACTACGACCGGGAACGCACCAACGCTGCCGAGATCCTCTTCGCCCGCTTCCGCGAGGAGGACGCGCAGGCGGGGAAGCTCGTCAGCAAGGACGCGGCGCTCAAGAACATCGTCAAAAGCAGGAAGCTCGGCATGCACCGCGACGGACCGCGGGCCGCACCGGCCCGGAATGAGACGAAATGAAACCGACCGCCACCCTCCTCGCCACCCTACTGCTGCTGCCGCTGACCGCGCTGCACGCCGCCGATACACCGATTGAACTCGTGCCCGCCCATCGTGCGGCGGTCGATCATCAGCGGCGTATCTTTTTTCAGTACGATCCGGCGGCCGACATCCAGCGGAAAGGCGGGTTCGGATCGGACATGGATGCGGTAATGGGCTATGTGTTTGATGCTGTCAGCCAGCCGGGCAGCCAGCTCGATGCCATTTGCATCGACGTCTCCAACGAAGGCGTGGCGCATTACCGCAGCAAGATCCTTCCAGCGATTCAGCATCCGGGCCTGATGAAGTGGCGTGAACAGGGCCTCGACTACTTCGACGAACTCATCAAGCGCGGCCACCAGCGCGGCAAAGAAATCTGGTGGGGCCTGCGCATGAACGAGGTCGAGCGCGGCGACTTGGCCGTATACGACATCAAAGCCTTTGCCGACATGAAGGAGCGCAATCCGGTCAAAGCGGCACATCCCGAGTGGCTCATCCGGTCCTGGTGGTGGCAGGGGTTTTGGAACTACGCGGTGCAGGAGGTGCGCGACTATCGGCTCTCGATCATTCGCGAGGTCGCGGAGCACTATGATTTCGATGGCGTGCATCTCGATTTCCTTCGGCATACACCTTTGCTGCCGCCCGGAAAGCAGTGGGAGAATCGGCAGCATCTCACCCGCTTCATGCGTGACGTGCGATCGCTGCTTCAGTCGCAGGCAGCTAAGCGAGGCCGGCCGTTCATGCTGGCGGCACGGGTGCCGGACTCGGTCGAGGGCTGTCGCACGGACGGCCTCGACATCGAGACGTGGGCGCGTGAAGGACTTGTCGATGTGCTCATACTGGGCACGCGCACGATCAATGTGGATGTGGCTTCATTCCGGAAAGCCATGGCCGGCGCCCCCGTCAAACTCATGCCGAGCTTCGACTGCTTCCATGCCACGGATGGCTACCACGGAGATCAGTCGCTCGATCTGGTATGCGGAGTCTTTGGCAACTATCTGCACCAAGGCGCAGATGGCGTGGGCGTTTTCAATGGAATGATCGGCTCACCCGAGCAGGCGGAGGCACTCGGCCTAACCCAGACGGATACGAGGGACCTCAAGGTCTTCTCCACCGTCGGCAGCCTCACGACGATGGGCGGCAAACCGAGGTATTACCCGATCGAACGCCGCGGCGGCTATGCCCACAACGAAGGCCACGGCTCATCCAACAATGGCGCGCCCTTGCCCATCGTGCTCAGAAACGATCGCTCGCCCTCGACGCTCACGCTTCCAATCTGGGAGCCGGTGAAGTCCGGCACCGCAGCGCGACTGCGGCTGGTCTTGTTTCAGCATGTCGAGAGCGATGAAGTCGCCGCGAACCTCAACGGCACCGCCCTGAAGCAAGACATCGTCGATGCGCAGTGGAAGGACCCACGCATCTTTTCCCCCGACCCGCAGCCTGCCACGGTGACACCCGGCGCACTCGTCAGGAACCCCGCCGCGCAGAAGCTCACGCGACTCGAGTTCCTCGTTCCCACCGAGATCCTGAAGCGGGGCGACAACAGCATCGCCATCTCCGTGGACCGCACAGGCCCGTTCCCACCGTCCACGTATGTGAAGGTCGAGAAGGTCGAACTCCATCTCGAGTAGCCATTTGGCAGTGATCGCATGAAACCGAGCCTCACCCTCCTTGCCGCGCTGCTACTATCGCTGCCTGACGTGCTGCGTGCAGACGAGCCGCCGCGGACGTTCTGCAACCCGTTATCGATCCCCAGCTACCCGGTCGGATTTCTCTCCCGCACGGTGACACGTGGCGAGCCCGATTCGCGTGAGGGCTGGATTCTGGGGTTTCGCGAGCAGTTTCGCGAGCTGGCCGACCCGGTGGTGCTCTGGCACGACGACAAATGGTTTCTCTACCCGTCCGGCGATATGGCGTGGGTCAGCGTCGACCAGGGTGCCACCTGGCAGCATCATCCGCTCAACGTTCGTGAGATCGGCTACCCGCCAACGGTCGTCCGGCACCGCGGCCGGTTCCTGCTCGGCAATAACTCGCTCGCGCTCTATGCGTCCGCGTCGCCGCTGGGTCCGTTCGAGAAGATCGGCGACCTGAAGCTCGCGGCTGGCGGCGAGGTGCCGCCGCTGTGGGGCAAGATGCTCTTCTCGGATGACGACGGGCGGCTGTTTCTCTACTTCGGCGTCTCGGAAAAGGCCGGCATCTGGGGGGTGGAGCTCGACGCCACCGATCCGACGACGCCCCTCGGCCCGCCGGTCCGCTTGATCTCGTTCAACCCGCGCGAGCGGCCGTGGGAGGCCTTGGGCGAGTGGAACCAGGATCCCACCAAGGGCTGGCTCGAGACCGCGTGGATGCTCAAGCGAAATGGCAGGTATTACCTCACCTACTCCGCCGCCGGCACCGAATACCGCACTTATGCGCTGGGTTGCTGCGTCGGTGACTCGCCGCTTGGCCAGTTCGTGCACCAGCGGCATAACCCGGTCCTGCGCACAACGGAGGGACCGATCACCGGAACGGCCTCGGGCAGCATCGTGAACGGCCCGGGTGGCAGCCTCTGGGCCTTCTACACGATCCGTGCGGGGGTCGTGCACAAGTTCGAGCGCCGCATCGGCATGGACCGTGCGGAGATCGACGCGACAGGCGAACTCGTCGTGCACGGCGCGACATCCGTGCCCCAGTGGCTCCCGGGCGCGACGCCTGCGGGTGCGGCGACGGCCGACACTGGCTGGCGACCGATCAACGCCCTTGTGCACACGCTCGGGTCCACGACCGCTCCGAATCTGCCGGGCCGACTGGCCGTGGACGACGAGCTGCGCACATGGTGGCAGCCGGCCGCGAGGGATCGGCAGCCGACGCTGACGAGCACGTTCCGTGCTCCCGCCACGATCCGCTCCGTGCGGCTCATCTGGCGCGACATCGGGCTCGATACGCTCGGTGGCGTCGTGCCCGGCCCGTTTCGCTACCGCGTGGAGATCGAGACCGCCGCAGACCGGTGGACGACGATTGTCGACCGCAGTGAGAGCGTCGAGGATCTGCTCGTCGACTACCGGGAATGCAAGCCCACCACCGGCACCCGTGCGCGGCTGGTCATCCTGGGCTGGCCAACGGGCATCACGCCCGGCGTGGCGGAGTTCACGCTGTTTGGAAGCCCCCTCGTTCCCGTTGAAGAACCGAGCCAACCATGAAGTCATCCATCATCGTCCTGGCCGCCCTCCTGCTCGTGCCGCTGGCCGCCGTGCGGTCCGCCGAGCCGGTGATCTCGCGCGTGGCCCCCGATGCCACGTTCAGCCAGATCGCGACGCCATCCGGTTTCACGCCGGAGATGCCGAAGCTCAGCGACGTCTGCATGCGGCTGTTTCGGCTGGATCAGCCGGGAGTGCCCGCGGACTGCATGCTCGCAGCAGGGAGCGACTTCCACATCACGCGCGGCGTCTGGTCGTATATCGAGGACGAATCCTTCATCACGAGCGTCAGGGCCAAGGGCTGGGAGTTCCAGGGCAGCCTGGGCATGAGGCTGGTCGATCCGGCCCTCGCCCTGCGCGACCGCGAAGGCCGGCCGATCGGAACGAACGGGCAGAGCGACAAGCCCCCCTTCCGCGCCGACAATTCGAATCCTGAATACCGCCGCCTGTACATCGAACGCGCGAAACGCCTGGCAGACCTGGGCGTCACCAGCTTCCAACGCGACGACCCGGACGAGGGCTTCTTCGACTGGGGCAAGAAGGGCCGCCGCGATGCCATCCCCGATGCCGACCTGCTGGAATTCCATCGCTGGGCCCGCACCGAAATCGAAAAGCACGCGGGCCGCACGCTGACCTTTAGCACCAACTGCCACAGCGATCCGCCCTTCATGCAGGTGTTCGACTACCGCATGACGGAGGTGCGTTTCCGATCCATGGACGGGACGAAGGAAATTATCAGCCCGAGCCGCATCCGCGAGATCGGCCTCGCGGCCCGCAGGGAAAAGAAGCTCTTCGTGCTCACGGGCCAGGAAGATCGGCCCGCCGAGGACTACCGCTGGGTGTGGGCGACGAGCTACGCCACGGGCAATCTCTACATCGTGCCGTGGGACCAGTTCCAGAACGTCACGCTCGATCCCGTGACCCGCCAGCCCTTGGTCCCCAACCCGCCCCGCATCTTCATCCCGCCCGAGAAGTTCGCCGACCTGACCGGCTTCGTGCGGGCCAATGCCGACGTCCTCGATGGCTACGAAGAGGCGGCCGTCGGCGGCTTCGATCTCGAGGACACGCGATGGGGCGACGACGCGCCCCTGCGGATCGAGGGCGGCAGCGGCAAGCTCAGCGGTTTTCTTCGCGCCAAACCCGGCGATGCCAATGCGCCCGTGGTCATCCACCTCGTCGAACGCGAACATGGTGAGCCCGCCACGCTCCGCATACCGACGGCGAGGTTCTACGGAAAGAACGCGCTGCAGATGAAGCTGCGCGTGCCGCTTCCCTACGACGCCTCACTGCATGCGAAGGCCGAGCAGGACAAGAACTACCGCAATCTCATTCGCGAGACCACCCTCGCCACGACCACCGAGGGCCGATGGACGCTCGTGCCAGTCCCCAGACTGAACCCGTGGGGAATCATCGTCGTGGAGAAACTACCTTGAAGTGCCGCACCATGAATCTCGTACGCTCCCTCGTCGCCGCCCTGCTGCTCACCCCGCTCGCCGCGGTGCCCGCCGCCGAGCCGCCAATCCTCGCGCCCGGCTGGAACGCCAAGGCGGCTGCCGACGAGGTGCTCTCGCGGCTCTTCCGCGTGTCGGCGCCGCAGGTGAAGGGGGCGCACGACGCGGAGTTCGTCTGCGTCGGCGACCGGGCCTACGTCGTCGAGCACGACAACGACGTCGCGCCCGGCCACGGCGCGGGAAAGGCGATGTACTGCGTGCTCACGGTGGTGAACCTGAAGACGCTCGCGGTGGAGAAGACGCACCTGCTCGCGAAGGCGGGCCAGGCGTTCGCGAACGTGACGCTGCCGGACGCCGAGATGTTCGTGCCGCGGATCATCCGCAAGGACGAGCACACTCTGCGGACCTACTTCTGCAGCCAGCCGCCGAAGGAGCAGGCGGTGACCTGGTACCGCGACTTCGACCTGCGGACGCAGGCCTTCGCGGAGAGCATCCACAAGGCGAAGCTCAAGACCGCTGCCGGCACGTTCGACATGGAGCCGCGACATTTCCACGCCGACGCCGTGGCCCGGGGCTTCGCGAAGCCCGCGGTAAACCGCGGCCTCTACATCTTCGACGCGTTCAAGGAGTTCGACGGCCGCCGGTACGTCGCGCTCAACGACTTCGAGGGCAAGCAGAACGCCCTCGCCATGCTGCTCGACGACTTCGCCACCTTCGAGATCATCGGCCACTACAACGAGCCGCAGGCGGAGCAGCTCAGCGAGTCGGCCGTGAACCGGCTGCCAGACGGCACCTGGATGGCGATCTGCCGCAACGACAAGGGCAACTACCACTTCACGACGAGCAAGGACGGCAAGACGTGGAGCGTGGGCGAGCCGCGGCCCTTCGTGCCCAACGGCCTCAATTCAAAGCCCACGTTCGATCGCTTTGGCGGCGTCTACTACCTCGGCTGGCAGGAGAACACCAAGATCGCGGACTGCAACCGCAGCGTCTTCAACGTCGACGTCTCGCGCGACGGCACGACGTGGGAGCGGAAATACCGGTTCGAGTCGCCGCACTCGTTCCAGTATCCGACGTTCCACGAGCACGACGGCACGATCTGGCTCGCCGTCACGCAAAGCGACCACAAGGGCTCGAGCGACCGGATCATGTTCGGCAAGCTCGAGGACCTCGGCCGAGTCGGGAACGATGTCGCTTCGCTCGAGCCGCCGCGGCACGTCGGGCCGCCGCGGCCCGAGCAGGCCGCGACCAACCGGGCCTTCACCGGGATTCCGAGCCTGGCGGTCGCCCCGCAGGGCAGGCTCTGGGCCACCTGGTACGCCGGCGTCACGCCCGGCGAAGATCAAAATAACTACGTCGTGCTCTCCACGAGCGGCGATGGCGGCACGACGTGGCAGGAGGTGCTCACGGTCGATCCAGACGGTGAGGGATCAGTGCGGGCGTTCGACCCCGAGCTCTGGGTGTCGCCCGACGGCCGGCTCTTTCTCTTCTGGGCGCAGATGGACAGGGGCCGCCGCGATCCCGAGCTCGGCGTGTGGTACGTCGAGACTGCCACGCCGGATCAGCCGCAGCCGCAGTGGTCCGCCCCGCGCCGCATCGGGAATGGCGTGATGATGTGCAAGCCGCTCGTTCTTTCCACGGGCGAGTGGACTCTGCCGATCTCGCTCTGGCGGGAGCACGACAAGAGCGCGCAGATCGTGGTGTCGACCGACAATGGAAAAACCTGGAGCGTTCGCGGCGGATGCAACGTGCCTGGCGACGCCCGGCAGTTCGACGAGCACATGATCGTGGAACGGAAGAACGGCTCGCTCTGGATGCTCGTCCGCACGAAGTACGGGATCGGTGAGAGCGTCTCCGCCGACCGCGGCGCGACCTGGCCCGACCTGAAGCCCTCCGCGATCCTGCACACGCCGTCGCGGTTCTTCGTGAGCCGGCTCGCCTCGGGCAGCCTGCTGCTCGTGAAGCACGGCCCGTTCGACACTCGGACCGGCCGGTCGCACCTCACGGCCTTCATCTCCAAGGACGACGGCGCGACGTGGACCGGCGGACTCCTGCTCGATGAGCGCGCGGGTGTGTCGTATCCCGACGGCCAGCAGACGCCCGACGGCACGATCCGGATCATCTACGACTACAACCGGGTGACGGACCGCGAGATCCTCATGGCCACTTTCCGCGAGGAGGATGCGTCCGCCGCCAAGGATGTGACTGGCGCCGTGCGGCTGCGGCAGCTCGTCGGCAAGGCCTCCGGCGGGCAGAAGCCGCCGCAGCTGGCCGCGGCGCCAGTCCGCGACAACTCCGACGGCAAGCCGTTGGTGAAGGAGCCGACCGGGAGTCTCGCAAGCGGCGGCGTGAAGCCGCAGCCGCTCGTGCCCGGCACGCCGCTCTTTTCCGACCGTGGGTACGCCGCCGCCAAGACGCCGCCGGCGCTCGCCGGCGCGCGGTTCCTACCGATCGCCATGGATGGGTCGAAGACGATCAGGTGCGATCGCGACGGGATGGTCTACTTCCTCACGCCCGTCCTGGAGCGGAATCGCGACTCCGCGGCGCAGCCGCTCCTCGACCAGGGTTTCGAGAAGGTGGCTTTGCCTGAAGTACCGCTTTTCAATCCGGGTTCGGCGGCCAATTACTGCACGCTCTATCAGAAGCGATGTGTCGTCGGCGAAACCGTCTTAATCGGAAAATGGGCCGTGCCCGTGTTCTTCCCATGAAACACTCTTTCGCGATCCTGGCCGTCCTGCTGCTCGCGCCCGCTGTCGCCTTCGCGCAGGAGAATCCTGGGACCGTCGCGCCGCCGAAGGCCGCCAGACGCGGCTGGGAGACGGCGCCAGCCGAGACACGTGCACTGTGGCGCGAGCACCAGCAGGCGCTCGCCCGCATCGATCTCAGCGACGACACGGCGCGGCAGGTCTTCGTCGCGCGGGGTGGGCCGGGCCCCGAGGAGTATCACGCGCACCCCACCACGGCGCTGCTCGCCGATAACAAGACGATGTTCTGCGTCTGGAACATCGGCCATGGCGGCCACGCGGGCCCGATGGCCAGGAGCGACGACGGCGGCCTCACCTGGAGGCGGCTCGACGACACGCTGCCGCCAAACTTCGTCAACTTCAGAAACTGCCCGAGCCTCTACCGGATCGTCGACCCGGCGGGCAAAGAGCGGCTCTGGGTCTTCGCCGCCAGCACGCTCGTGCAAAAGCCGCGGGAGTTCCCCGGCAGGCTGCAGGGCTGGATGCCGCGGATCGTGAGCGAGGACGACGGCAGAACGTGGCGGGAAGAGCCGCCGCTGTCGTCCCCGATCCGAAACGACAGCCCATTCCGCTGCGTGATGACGTTCTCGAGCATGGTGCGGCTCGAGGACGGCTCGACGCTCGGCATGTTCCACCGTGGCGCGCAGGGCAAGGACGCCAACCTGCAGGTGCTCCAGTCAGTGACCAAGGACGGCGGCTTCACCTGGTCGGAGCCGGTGATGGCCTGCGACGGCACGACGCTCGACGGCAAGGACCCGTGTGAGCCCTACGTCTTCCGCTCGCCCGACGGCCAGGAACTCTGCTGCCTGATGCGGGAGAACCGCCGCAGCGGCGCGAGCCTCGTGATGTTCAGCCGCGACGAGGGAAAGACCTGGTCGCGGG
>JBIJCD010000439.1:0-3232 GCA_044344895.1 Pirellulales bacterium
ACCTCGCCGCCATCCAGAAGAACGTGCTCCAGCTGCGGGTCGGGTTCGCGAACGAGCTGCAGGTCCCGATTCCCGCCGGGCTCACCGTCACCTGCCCCGATCAGACGCACATCAGCATCAAGGGCATCGACAAACAGCTCGTCGGACAGTTCGCCGCCGAGGTTCGGTCGATGCGGAAGCCGGAGCCCTATAAGGGCAAGGGCATCCGCTACGAGTCCGAGCAGGTCCGTCGCAAGGCCGGCAAGGCGGTCACCAAGTAGCCGGTAGCCGACTGACGCCGCTGTCACCACAACACCGTTCACACCACTGCACCTCCCGCCGTTTCGAATCCTTTCGATCCTCCATCACCAGCGACACTCGTCATGGATCACGCCCGCACGATTCTCCGCCAGCGCATTCGCCGCCGCCATCGCGTGCGGCGCTCCATTCGGGGCACCGCGGAGCGGCCGCGGCTCTCGGTTTTCCGCACCCATAAGCACATGTACGCCCAGGTGATCGACGATGCCTCGGGCCGGACGCTGGCGTCGGCCAGCACGATGGACAAGCAGATCCGCTCGTCCGTCGGCTTCGGCGGCAACAAAGACGCCGCGGCGGCGATCGGTCGCACGGTCGCCGAACGAGCCAAGGCCGCCGGCGTGACGAAGGTGTGCTTCGATCGCGGCGAGTTCAGCTACCACGGCCGCGTGGCGGCGCTGGCCGATGCCGCCCGCGAGGCCGGGCTGGACTTCTGACACGGCGGCATCGAGTTTCGAGCCATGAATTCTCAGTAAGTCAAGACAGCGACGGACGTTCGATTCACGCGGTAATCCCTCCCCTCGTTCACCCTCAGAGAACCAGACGTGTCCACAAGCGGAAGAGACGGCGGCCGAGATCGTGATTCCCGGGGCGGCGACGCCCGCGGTGGCGAGTTTGCCGAGAAGGTGGTCAAGGTGCGGCGCTGCGCGACCGTCGTGAAGGGCGGCCGACGATTCAGCTTCGCCGGCCTGGTCGTCGTGGGAAACGGCCGCGGCAAGGTGGGCTGCGGCTACGCGAAAGCCAACGAGGTGCCGCCGGCGGTTGAAAAGGCGATCAAGGACGGTATGAAGCATCTGATCGAAGTGCCCGTCGAGGCGGGAACGATCCCGCACCGCGTAGAGGGCTTCAGCGGCACCGCGAAGGTGATCATGCTGCCGGCGAGTCCTGGAACCGGCATCATCGCCGGTGCCGCGGTGCGTGCGGTCTGCGAGTCGGCGGGGATTCGTGACGTCCTCACCAAGGCCCATGGCTCGACCAATCCGGTGAATCTGGTCAAGGCGGCGCTCGATGCGCTCAAGCAACTGCGGACCAAGGCGGACGTGGAGCGGCTCAGGGGAGTGTCGCTGTCGTAGTCGGTGGGATCGGCCGGGCCCGAAGTGACGCGGCTGTCAACACGCCGCGGGAATGCTGGACAGGAAATCATGAAACTCAACGATGTGAACAAGGGCGTCCACAAGAATCGCAAGCGTCTGCGGGTCGGTCGCGGGCCTGGTTCGGGCCGCGGTCGGACGGCGGGTCGCGGCAACAAGGGCCAGGGTCAGCTGGCCGGCTGGAGCGCCCCGGCGATCTTCGAGGGTGGCGGCACGCCCCTCATCCGCCGAATTCCCAAGCGGGGCTTTCACAACGCCCACGGCCGTATCGTCACGGACGTCAACGTGGAGGATCTCGAGGCCCGGTTCGCCGCCGGCAGCGAGGTCTCGCCCGAGACCCTGAGGAAGTCCGGCTTGGCCAAGGGAATCTGGGACGAGGTGAAGATCCTCGGCAACGGGGCGATCGCCAAGCCGCTGAAGGTGTCGGCGCACCACTTCAGCGCCCAGGCCCGCGAGAAGATCCTGGCTGCGGGCGGCACGGTGACGGAGATTCCGGGGCCCGCCGCCGTCGTGAAGAACAAGCGAACCGCGAAAAAGGCGTCGCGGAAAAAGCCGGCCGCAGGGTAGGGTGATGGGCCGGTATGAAGCGGCCGGGCTGCAGGAGGCGGCCGCCGTCCGAGTCCGTCTGCCCCATCCACAGGTCGAGGAGCCATTCCCGTGCTCGAAAAGCTGCGCATCATCTTCACGATTCCCGAGCTCAGGCAAAAGATCCTGCTCACGCTCGGACTCTTGGCGATCTACCGCGTCGGCTGGCAGGTTCCCCTGCCGATCGTCGACCCGAAGGCGATGTCGGCCTTCGCTGAGGAGTCGGGCGGCATCGGTGACCTGCTGCGGACGGTGGCGGTCTTCTCGGCGAGCCAGCTGTCGCAGGCCACGATCTTCGGTCTGGGCATCATGCCCTACATCTCCGCCTCGATCATTTTCCAGCTGCTTGCCACCGTGTGGCCGCCGCTGGAACGGCTGTCCAAGGAGGGCGAGGCGGGCCGCAAGAAGATCAACGAGTACACCCGCTGGGCCACGATCCTGATCTGCCTGGTGCAGAGCTGGGCATACGTCGCCTTCCTGTCGTCGGCGCGAGTGGGGGAGATGCCGTTGATCCAGTCGAGTTTCCTCGTGGACGGTCGGCTGCCGCTCGTCTGGCAATTCGTCGCGGTCATGACCATGACGGCCGGCACCATCTTTTTGATGTGGCTGGGGGAACAGATCGACGAGTTCGGTATCGGCAACGGCATCAGTCTGCTGATCATGGCGGGCATCTTGGCCGCCATGCCCAGTGCACTGGTGCAACTTGGCAGCGACACCAGTTGGGAACTGGGCGGCGGCGGCGGCAAGATGGGCGTGGAAACGCTGCTCGTGCTCGCAGCGCTGTTCGTGGGGGTCGTCGCGGGCGTGGTCTTCATGACGCAAGGGCAGCGACGGATTCCCACGCAGAGCGCCAAGCACGTCCGCGGCCGCCGGGTCTACGGCGGGACGCGGCAGTACCTGCCGCTTCGGGTCAACCAGGCCGGCGTAATGCCGATCATCTTCGCCAGCTCGCTGCTGCTGTTTCCGCAGATGTTCTTCCAATACCTGCACAACGCCTTCCCGGGCAACTCCGTGCTCGGCGCGCTGCACGACTCGTTCACCCGGGGGCAGTCGTTCCTGTACAACCTCCTCTATGTGCTGCTGATCTACTTCTTCTGCTACTTCTGGACGGCGATCACCTTCAATCCGAAGGAGATGGCCGACAACCTGAAGAACTTCGGCGCCTTCATCCCAGGCTATCGGCCGGGCAAGCGGACGGCTGACTATTTGGAGCGGGTCATGGAGCGTATCACCTACGTCGGTGCGGGCTTCCTGGCCCTCGT
>JBIJCD010000063.1:0-12052 GCA_044344895.1 Pirellulales bacterium
TGGAACGCCGCCGCGGCGAGCCGCGTGGTCGCCCGGGCCGAGTCGCTGGCGACGGCGCGGGCCACGATCCTGGCCGAGGTGATACTCGTCTCCGCGACCGCGCCGGCGATGCTCGACGGCAACGGCATCGACCAGTTCGTGCTCGTGAAGGGATCGGCCGCCCGGCCGGGCGAGCTGTCGCCGCGGCGGTTTCTCGAGGCGGTCGACGGGGCGGGGCAGCCGGCCTGGCCGGCCCACGCCTCCGGCCGGCTCGAGCTCGCGGAGCGGGTGCTCGATCCCGCTAATCCGCTCACCAGCCGCGTGATTGTCAACCGCGTCTGGCACCATCTCTTCGGCCGCGGGCTCGTGCCCACGACCGACAACTTCGGCAAGCTCGGCGAGCCCTGCGCCGACCCCCAGGCGCTCGCCCTCCTCGACACGCTCGCCGTGCGGTTTCGTGAGGAGGGCTGGAGCGTGAAGCGGCTCGTCAGGGAGATCGTGACCAGCAGCACCTGGCGGATGTCGGGCGCCCGGGATCCGCGGGCGGTCGAGCAGGACCCGCTCAACCTGCTCTGGCACCACCACCCGCTGCGGCGATTGGAGGGCGAGGCCATCCGCGACAAGATCCTGGCCGTGTCGGGCCGGCTCGATCCGGCGGTGGGCGGCCCCGGTGTGGAGGTGTTCATCACCGAATTCCACGACGGTCGCGGCAAGCCCGCGTCCGGGCCGCGGGACGGAGACGGCCGCCGCAGCATCTACACCCGCATCCGCCGCAACTTCCTGCCCAGCTTCCTCTCCGCGTTCGACATGCCCGTGCCATTTCAGGCGATGGGCCGCCGCAACGTGACGAACGTGCCCGCGCAGGCGCTCACGCTCATGAACGACCCCTTCGTGGCGGAGCAGGCGGCGCTGTGGGCGCGGAAAACCCTCGCCGACGAGTCGCTGCCACCGGAGCGGCGAATCGACCGGATGTACCGGGAGGCGTTCGCGCGGTCGGCGACCGCGCGAGAGCAGGCGGCCGCGGCCGCGTTCCTCGCCGCGCAGGCCATGTTGCACGGCGTGAACCTCGCGGAGCAGCCGCGGCACGAGGCAACCTGGACCGACCTGGCGCACGCGCTGATCAACACCAAGGAATTCATCTTCGTTCCATGAGCCGTCGTCCCTATCCATGTGGTCGCGTCCGCGCCGCCGGACTGACCCGCCGGAGCCTGCTGCGACAGGCCTCCTGCGGCTTCGGCGCTGTCGCGGCGGCGGCGCTGCTCGCCCGCGACCGCGCGCACGCGGCGGCGACCGGCGTCCTGCCCGCGGGCCACCATCCGGCCCGGGCGACCAGCGTGATCTTTCTCTACATGGACGGCGGCGTGTCGCAGGTCGACAGCTTCGATCCGAAGCCACGGCTCGAGCGTGACGCCGGCAAGGACCCACGAGCACTCTTCAAGGTCGATGCCACGCAGTTCAACAACGTGGGGTCGGTGCTGCCCAGCCCGTGGGTGTTTCGGCAGTACGGCCAAAGCGGAATCCCGGTGAGCGAGCTGTTTCCGCACATGGGATCGGTCGTCGACGAGCTGGCGATCATCCGGTCGATGACCAGCGAGTTTCCCGAGCACACCAACGCCAACTACTTCCTCCACACCGGCAGCGGCCTGCAGGGCCGACCAAGCATGGGCGCGTGGACGACCTACGGCCTGGGCAGCGAAAACGACGAGCTGCCGGGCTACATGGTGATCAATGGCGGCCTCATCCCGCCCGGCGGTCTCGACAACTTCACCAACGGCTTCCTGCCGGCCACCTACCAGGGGTCGGTCATCAAGCCGAACTCGGTCGGCCTGGCGAATGTCCGGCGCGGCGAGCGGGAGGCGGCGCAGCAGCTGGCGAAGCTCGAGCTCGCCCGGCGGCTCGACGGGGACTTCGCCGCCCGGCTGGCGGGTGCCGGCGGCCCGCCCGACGCCCTGGAGAGCGCGATCGTCAACCAGGAGCTCGCCTACCGCATGCAGACGCAGGTGCCCGACCTGCTGGACATCGCCGGTGAGGCGGCCGTGACAAAGCGGGCCTACGGCCTGGAGGCGGAGTACAAGCCGACGCAGATCTTCGGCACCGAGTGTCTGCTCGCCCGGCGGATGGTGGAGCGGGGCGTGCGATTCGTTGAGCTCACCTGCCCGAGCGTTGGCGCCGATCGCTGGGACCAGCACGGCAAGCTTCGGGAGGGGCACGCCAACAACGCCCGGGCCGTCGATCAGCCGATCGCCGCCCTGATCCGTGACCTGCGGGAGCGAGGCCTGCTCGACTCGACGCTCGTGGTGTGGAGCGGGGAGTTCGGCCGCACGCCGTTCGCGCAGGGGACGGACGGCCGCGACCACAACCCGCAGGCCTTCTCGATGTGGATGGCGGGCGGCGGCGTCAAGGGGGGCACGATCACGGGCGCCACCGACGACTTCGGCTACCGGGTGGTGGAGAAGAAGTTCATGATCCACGACCTGCACGCCACGATGCTGTACCTGTTGGGCATCGACCACGAGCGGCTCACGTATCGCTTCAGCGGCCGCGATATGCGGCTCACCGACGTGCATGGCCACGTCATCCGCGACGTGCTGGCATAGCGTCTCGCCTCAGGCGGCAGAACGCATCGACAGGCTCTTGAGCGTGAGCACGGAGCCGAGAGACATCAGCGCCAGCCCCAGCCACCGCGGCGGCCGCACGACCTTCCGCGACGCGGTGTTCTGCCAGAGAGCCTGTGCGGGCATTCCCTGCTGTCCGCCGAGTTGGGCGCTGACGAAGTGGCTCGAGCGTTCGTTGAGCGTGAACGAGTCGACCAACCGGAACTGCACGCCGGTGAGAAACAGGAGCAGGCCGACGAGCAGCACGTGTTGTCGCTTGACCCGCATGAACGCCATCGCCGCCTCCAGCCCGGCGGCCATGCCGGTGCTTTTCTCTGTCATCGGGCGCACGCTGGCAGCGAATGCACCCCCCGGCCTGAACCGACGGTTGTGAGGCGGGTGCGGGCTGGCAGACCGGGTAAGGATGCGGAGAAGGCCGGAAGCGAGGCCTGGGTAAAGATGGGCGAGCAGGGCGGTTCACGGCATCGCCCGCCGAAAATGACTGTGGAAGCGGCTGGGTGCGTGACGATGAACCTTGCGGGCTGTATCGATTGTTCGGGCGCCCGCACCTCCAGCCGAGCCACCCAGGAACGTGATCAACGCGTCAGACGTCCGTCGCGGTCGCAGCGTAGCGCGGTTGCCCGCGGTGCTCGTCGGCCTCGCCATGCTCGTGGCGGCCGCGGTCGCCGTCGCGCAGGAGGACGCCATGATCCTGCCGGTTCCGGCGGCCGTCTCCCGTCCGCCCGAACTGGTGCTGGGGGACGCAATGGCGGAGGGAACCGGCGGCCTTCCGCTCGAGCGAAGCGTCGAGCGCATCATGAAGGATGCCGACGTCGTCGATCCCGAACTCATCGACAACGTCTCGGCTGGATTCGCCGACGGCATGCGGATCGAAGAGTTCGCACTGGACGAGATGCCCGCCGAGGCCAGTTCGGCCGACTGGTTCTCCAGCGGCGGCTGGTACGGATCAGCGGAAGTGCTGTGGATGAGCCGCGGCCGCAACTACCGGCGGGTCATCGGCTACGACCCGTCGATCCGCCGCAATCCCTCCGGCGGCACCAACTTCGCGGGCACGTTCTTGAGCCCGGGCATCCCCTTCAACGTGGTGCCGGGCGGACGATTCACGCTCGGCCGCTACATGGGGCGCGACTTTCTCGACCGCGACCAGTCGCTGGAGGTGACCTATTACGGCGGCCTGAGCTTCTTCATCCGTGATGCCTACCACGCGCTGCCGCAGTCGTTGCTGGTGACGCCCTTGGCCGGGACGATCACGCCCGGCCTTCCGGGCTTCACCGGCGCGCAGACCTACGAGTCCACGAACAGCTCGAACTTCAACGCGATCGAGGCCAACTACAAGCTGCACCGCCGACTGGGGCGGGACCAGCTCGTCATGTCGCCCAACGGCGCTTGGACGCGGCACGCCGGCCGGGGGTGGCTCCCGGCACTGATCCTCGGCGGCCGCGTGGCGAACGTCAACGAGGCGTTCACCTTCGCCAGCAGCCGCAACAACACCCCGGCCGATCAGTTCAGCGGCGCCTACGACATCCAGTCGCAGACCTGGCTGGCGGGCCTCAACATCGGCGGCGAGCTGATCAGCCAGAACGAGTTCTACTACTGGGGATTCC
Organism: Pirellulales bacterium; assembly: GCA_044344895.1. Lineage (GTDB taxonomy): Bacteria > Planctomycetota > Planctomycetia > Pirellulales > UBA1268 > CAMCQY01. The sequence continues at coordinate 4,199 of JBIJCD010000063.1, forward strand.
GCGGCCGAGTGACGCCGGCCATGAGCTTCGTCGGCAACCAGCAGTCGGCGGCGGGCGTCAACAATCTCCCGCCACCGCCGCCCGAGGCGGAGGTGGCCCGGGGATCGTTCGCGTGGCGGCAGTCTGCGAACCAGGTGGGGCCGGGCTTCATCGGCGATCTCACGCTCCTGGCGGGCTGGCAGGTCACGCCCAATTTCGCGATCCAGGCCGGCTACGACTTCCTGTGGGTGGCGGGCGTGGCCACCGCGACGCGGCAGTTCAACCTCGACAACGTGCGGCCAAACTCGATCGACGGCGGCGGGCAGATCCTCATCCAGGGCGTCTCGATGGGCATCGAGGGTTCCTGGTGAGATCCCGTCGCGAGCGGATGCCGCCGCGCCGGCGGCATCCGCTTCAGCGTTCCGCCGCCACGAGCACGGTCGCCGCCTGGCCCATGGAACAGAGGTTCGCCGCCAACGCCGTGGCGGGCCGTCCCGCCAACGGTGCCCGCCGCACCACGTTGACGGGGCAGGCCGGGTCAGGAGTCTCGTAATTGAGCGTCGGCGGGACGAGGCCGGCCTCCAGGCCGAGCACGCTGGCGGCAAGTTCCACCGCCCCGCTGCCGGCCCCCAGGTGGCCGAAGAAGCTCTTGGGTGCCGTGACGGGCGCGTCGCCGACCTCGGCGACGATCGCCGTCGACTCGATGCGATCGGAGTCCACGGTGCCGCCGCCGTGTGCGTTGACGTGACCGAGTTCACTGCGGCCGACCCCGGCGACCGCGAGCGTCTGGCGGATGGCGAGCCGCAGGGACGACCCGCTGAGCGGCCGGCCGGCCTGGCGCGGCTCGCAGCGCGAGGCCGCGGCGAGCAGCCGGCCCCGGATCCTCGCACCGCGGCGTTCGGCGTGGGCGCGGGACTCCAGCACGAACACCGCCGCGCCCTCACCGTCGAGCATGCGGTCGCGGTCGCGGTCGAACGGCCGGCAGATCCGTCGGTAATCCTCGCAGGGCCGGGCCAGGGGAGATTCGCCACGGGCCACCAGGGACGTGGGGTGCAGCCGGCAGCCGGTGCCGCCGGTGAGCATCACGTCGGCCCACCCACGGCGAATCATGCTGGCGGCCTCGCCCACGGCCAGCAGGCTCGACACGTCGCCGAGCACGATCGTGTTGTTGGGGCCACGGGCGTCGTGGGCGATGGCGATGTGCGAGGCCGTCATGTTCGGCAGATGCTTGAGCAGCCACAGCGGATGCAGCTCCTCCTGGATCGCCTCGGACCACTTGCCGAAATCGAAGCGACCCGATTGCACCGATCGCCGGTAGGTCAATTCCAGGTCTTCGATGTCGGCGTAGATCATGTCGCCGCCCACCACCACGCCGAACCGTTCCGGCTCCAGGGAGCCGGCGGCGATGACGGCGTCGGCCATCGCCAGGTCGGCCGCCGCGAAGCCGATCTGGATGTCGCGGCTCATCACCTTCAGGCTCTTCCGCGGCCGGACGAAGAGCTTGGGGTCGAATCCGGCGATCTGGCCGCCGTAGGGGGTGTGCAGGCCGCTGGAGTCGAAGAGGTCGATCGGGCGGATGCCGCTGGCCGCGTTTACCAGCGACGACCAGAAGGCGTCGCCGCCGATGCCGATGGGCGACACGACGCCGACACCGGTGACGACCACTTCCCTGGAACGATTCATGGCTTGCACACTAAACCACGGGGCAACCGTGAGGAAGTGGCGGGCCGGGGATGCGGCCGGTGGCCGGGCTTTGATGGCCCTTCCGGCCGCGGATCAGCGGTGGGACGGGTGGTCGCGACGCCATTCCGCCGGCGGTTGAGGGTGATCGGTGGCCCACAGCCCGCGATGGGCTGACCGGGCGGCCGTTTCGGCGTCGAGGAGCCGCGGATCGGGATGGAAGCCGCCAAACGCCCAGGCCCAGCCGTCGGCGACGAGCTCCCGATTGATGTCGCGGTCGTCGATCCACAGTGTCCCGAGCAGCCGGCCGTGCTGGTCGCGGGCATCGCCCTCGACCCGCACCCGTCCGCCGCCGAGCTTCGCGGCGAGCGCAGCCCGCGCCTCGCGGCCGAACGGCTGGTCCAACTCGGGTGCGTCGATGCCGACGAGCCGGATCTTGCGTGGCCGGTTCCCCTCGTCGATGCAGGTCACCGTGTCGCCGTCGTGCACGTAGTCGACCCGCCACAGCGGCCGCCCCTGGGGATCGTGCACCGGGCACATCGGCACCGCCGCCACGATCGCCGAGACGATCGTAGCGACCAGCACGTACCAGCCGCGGAACCGCCGCGGCATGCCGGGGGGCGGCGGAGGAATGCGGAACGGACGCACGGGCATGGCGGCCGGTCCGGATGGCTCAGGACTCGAACCGCTTGAGGGCCGCGATGGCGGCGATGGCGCGGTCGGCGCTGCCGAACTGCCCGACAAGCCGCTTGGCGGCGATCAGATCGTCGACGGAGATGCCACCCTTGCGGGTGGCGACGGCCGGACGCGAGCCGGCGGCGGCCGGCGCGGCGCCGCTCTTGCGGCGCTTGCGAGGCCGGAAGCCCATCCGCTTGAGCACCATGCTGACTTGGGGCGACGACACCTCGATGCCCTGCTTCTTCAGCGCGGCGATGATGATCACCGGCCGCGGCTTCTCCCCCTTGTCTTTCATGGCTGTCGCCAGCTTGCGGATCTCGGCCGACTTGTTGAGGTCTTTGGACGCCTTCTTGTCGGCTGCGGGCTTCTTGTCGACCATCGTGATTGATTCCTCGGGGGATGGCGGGAGCGGAACCGGACCCGAGGTCATGCGCCTCATCAGGGCCGACTCATCGGAACAGTAAGAGAGAATAGAACAGCCGACGTAAATTACAAGCGCGCGTGATCGCAGGGCGCCAACGTGACAGTGGCGGGCGGCGATGACAGTAACACCGCGCCGGTCGCGCGCTCGCGCGGGGGGCGGTGACCACGTCGCAGGACCGCTCTTCAGAACGGCGCACGCAGCGGACCGGCCACGAAGCCGGAAGAAATGGGCGATATAGGACTCGAACCTATGACCCCTAGCTTGTCGAGCTAGTGCTCTAACCAACTGAGCTAATCGCCCGCGAAAACCGCGTCTCCACAGTGTTGCGCCGGATCCACCGGCAGTCAAGCCGCGGCCCCGCGGCCCCCGCGCCGGATCAGGCGAGCCAGTCGTGGATCACGCTGCCGTGCACGTCGGTGAGCCGGAAGTCGCGGCCGCTGTGCCGGTAGGTGAGCTTCGTGTGGTCGAGGCCGAGCAAATGCAACATCGTCGCCTGCAGGTCGTGCACGTGCACCGGTTTCTCGGCGGCCTTGAAGCCGAGTTCGTCGGTGGCGCCGTACACCGTGCCCCCCTTCACGCCACCCCCGGCCATCCACACCGTGAAGCCGTGATGGTTATGGTCGCGGCCCGAGGGCTCCTTCACGCCTGTGCCGTCGCTGGGCAGTTCCACCGTCGGCGTCCGGCCGAATTCGCCGCCCCAGAGCACGAGCGTCGACTCGATCAGCCCGAGGCCGACCAGATCGTCGAGCAGAGCGCTGATGGCGCGGTCGCACTCGCCCGCGAGGCGGCGGTGGTTCTTCTCGATCTGCTCGTGGCTGTCCCACGGCTGCCCCTCGCCGTGCCACACCTGCACGTAGCGGACGCCCCGCTCGACGAGCCGCCGCGCGATCAGCATCTGCCGGCCCTGCACATCGTCACCGTAGCGGGCCAGCACGTGGGCCGGCTCCAGCGACACGTCGAACGCGTCTCCCGCCTCCGACTGCATCCGCCAGGCCAGCTCCATCGAAGCCAACCGGGCTTCCAGCTGCGGGTCGTGCGGCCGCGTCTCCAGGTGCCGGCGGTCGAGAGCGGCGGTGAGATCGAGCTGCCGGCGCTGCGTTTCGTGGTCGATGAACGGGTGGCGGATGTACTCCACCAGTTCGGATGCCTGCTTTTTCTTCGTGTCGACGTAGGTGCCCTGGTAGGCGCCGGGCAGGAAGGCGCTTCGCCAGTTCTCCGTGCCCTTGATCGGATAGCCTCCGGGGCACATCGCCACGAAGCCGGGCAGGTTTTGATTCTCGGTGCCGAGGCCGTAGGTGACCCACGCGCCGGCCGCCGGGCGGACCAGCCGGGCATCGCCGCAGTTCATCAGCATCAGCGACGGCTCGTGGTTGGGCACGTCGGCGTGCATCGACCGCACCACCAACATCCGGTCTGCGTGTCGAGCGACGTTCGTGAAGAGTTCGCTCACCTCCAGCCCGCTCTCGCCGTACCGCGAGAACGTGAAGGGAGAAGGCAGCGCGGCGCCGGTCCGCCGTTCGGTGGGGAGCTTGTTGGGAATCTCCCGGCCGGCGTACTTCTCGAGTTCCACCTTGCGATCGAACGTGTCGAGATGGCTGGGCCCGCCGTTGGCGAAGATATGGATCACCGCCCGGGCCTTCCCCGGGAAGTGCGCCGGCCGCGCCGCCATCGACCGCGGCACCGCTGTCGCGGCCCGCGACTCCGCCTCCAGGAGGCTCGCCGCCCCCAGCCAGCCGAGTCCCAGCCCCGTGCGCACCAACGCCTCGCGGCGGGAGCACGACGAGCGAGCAGGATCGAAGGCGTTCATGCTGTGGAGGATCTCCGGAAGCCGCGGCCGTTAGTCGACGAACTGAAACTCGGACGTGGCCAGGAGCCCCTGGGCGAGCCGGGCCCAGCGGGTGAACTCCGGTGGCTTCTCGGCGGCGGCGTCGCGATCCGCCTCCGTCGCCAGCCACGCGGCGGCCGCCGCCCGCTCCTCTGCCGATGGGCTGCGGGAGAGTACGGCCCGCCAGGTCGCATCGATCCGCGGCTGGTCGTCGGCGGCAGGAGATTCACCCTCCACGCGGGCCGCAACCTTCCGTGCCGCCGTCACGGCCAGCGGCGCGTTGAGCACGGCCAGCGACTGCTGCGGCACGGTGGTGCGGGTGCGGACGTGCACGGCCGTGTCGGGATTGGCGATGTCGAACACGCGCAGAATACCCGGCACGTCCTGCCGGTCGAGCCGGCTGTAGACCGTGCGGGCATGCAGGGACGACTCGGCCAGCGGATCGACGCCCGGTCCGCCGCGACGCGGGGAGGGATCGGCGGCGTGTTCCGCGAACACGGGTGCCGGGGGAAGCGTGCCCGCCGCGACGAGCATGCCGTCGCGCCAGGACTCCCAGTCGAGCCGGCGGCGATGAGCGCGGCTGAAGAGCCGGTTCTCGGGATCCCGCTCGGCGGTCGCCGCCGTCGCGCCGCTCGCTTGCCGCCAGGTGCGGCTCGTGACGATCTCGCGGTGCAGCCAGCGGAGGCTCCAGTTGCCTTCCTCGACGAACCGTCGCGCCAGGTCGTCGAGCAGCTGCGGATGGCTCGGCGGCTCGCCGCGCAGGCCGAGGTCGCCGGGGGTGTCGACGAGGCCCCGGCCCATGTGGTGCGTCCAGGCCCAGTTGACGATCACCCGGGGCGTGAGCGGGTTCGACGGTGCCACGATCGCCCGCGCCAGATCGAGCCGGCCGCTGTCGTTCCGCGACGCGGCGCCGCCGCCGAGGATCTTCGGCAGCCGCCGCTCCACCTTCTCCCCCGGCTTTCCGGGATTTCCCCGGATGAAGACGTGGCTGTCGCCGGGCTTGGCGTTGTCGAGGAGCACCATCGCCCGCGGCGGGCCGCCCGCCGCCTCGGCGTTGTGCTTGGTGATCTCCTTCTTGCGGCGCCGCAACTCCGTCTGTTCGGAACGCGTCGCCACCCGCATCGCCTCCGCGCGGGGCACGATCAACGGCGTGCCTTCGGCGCCGAGCAGCTTCCGCAGCTCGGAGAGTTCCGCGGGCTCGTCGGGATCGTGCTCGGGGCCGCCGGCCGTCGCCGGCGCGACGCGGGCCACCAGCCGGGCGTAGGCCTCCGCCAGCTGCCGCAGCGTTTCGGGCTTCGCCGATGCGAGCTCCTGCAGCACGAGCGGATTGACGACCTGCGCCGGGGGCGATGCCCCCCAGGAGGCGACGAGCGCGGCCAGGGCGGGGCCGATCTCGGGATCGGGCGTGCCGCGGGCGGTCGCCCAGGCGCCGAGGATCGGGTGCGCGGGCTTCGCGCCATCCAGCAGCCGCTTGAGCCGGTCGAGCAGGAGCTGCTCCATGTCGTAGCCGTCGGCGAGCCGCGGCGGGCGGTTGTCGGCGGCTCGCGGCGTGGGCCGGGCTGTTTCCAGAAAATAGTCCGCGGCGTGCGCCACCGCCTCGCGGGTCGCCCGGGCATGCACGGCGTCCTCGTGAGCCACGATGTCGGCCTCGAGTTGCTTGAGCTTCGCCGCGAAGGCGTCGGCCTCCGGCCCCGGCGGGCTCTCGCCGACGACGGGCAGATCCTCCGGGATGTGACTGCTCGCGAAGATGCCATGGAGCGCGTAGTAGTCGGTGGCGGCGAGCGGCTCGTACTTGTGATCGTGGCAGCGGGCGCAGGCCACGGTGAGCCCCATCAGGCCGCGGGTCACCAGATCGATCCGGTCGTCGATGATGTCGTGCGTGTTGCCGAGGAACGTGCGGCCGACGGTGAGAAAGCCGAGCGCTGCCAGGTCGCTCTTGGGCGCGGCTGGCTCGATCCGGTCGGCTGCCAGTTGCAGCGTGACGAACCTGTCGTAGGGCACGTCGCGGTGGAGGGCGTCGATCACCCAGTCGCGATAGGTCCAGGCGAACGGATACCGTGGGTCCTGGTTGTCGAACGCGTAGCCCATCGTGTCGGCGTAGCGGGCGAGGTCGAGCCACTTGCGGGCCCAGTGCTCCGCGTGCTCGCGGGAGGCGAGCAGGCGGTCGACCGCGCCGCGGTACGCCGCGTCGGCCGCCTCGGGGCCGGCGGCCGCCTGGCCGCAGAAGGCGTCGGCGTCGGCGGCCGAGGGCGGCAAGCCTGTGAGGTCGTAGCAGAGCCGGCGGAGGAGGTCGCGGGGCGCCGCCTCCGCGGCGGGCTCCAGGCCGGCGGCGGCCAGTTCGGCACCGATGAACCGGTCGACGGCCGAAGCCGACCACGCGGCCCGCAGCGCTGGAGAGAACGACGCGGGCAGGTCGGGCGGCTGGTGACGGGCCGGCGGCACGAACGCCCAGTGCGTCTTGAGTGCGTCGGCCAGCCGCTCCTCCATGGCGGCGGCGCGGGTCGGAGGCGGCGCGTCGCCAGAGTCACCGCCGGGGCCGGTCCAGGGCGCGCCGGCCGCGACCCAGGCCTCGAGCGTGGCCACGTCGTCGCCGGAGAGCTTTTCATCGGGGGGCATCGCCAGGCCGTCGGCGTGCCGCACCGCGGCCAGGAGCCGGCTCTTGGCGGCATCGCCGGGAACCACCACCGGGCCGGTGTCGCTGCCAGCGAGCATCGAGCGGCGGCTGTCGAGACGCAGTCCCGCCTCCGCGAGTTTGTCGCCGTGGCAGCGCTGGCATTTGGCGGAGAGGAGCGGCCGCACCTTCGACTCGAAGAGCGTTTCGAGTTCCCGCGATGTCGCTTCGGCGGCGGCGGCCGGAAAGGTCGGCACCGCCACGGTCAAGGCCGCGACGAGCGGGAGCACGGTGCGGCTGTGGCTACCGAAGTGGCTCATGGTGCGCTGGCCGGAGGCGGGAGGCCCAGCCCGGCGTTCGGCCGTCTGGCGGGCCCGGAGGGCTCACTGCAATTCTAATCGGCTGCGGGAGCCGATTGCACGCGATGATTCCGCCAAAAACCCACTGGAAACGCGGCCGTCCGTGCCGTTTGCGGTGGTGCTGTCGCCCGGATGGGGCGGAGGCGGGTGTGGCGGGCCGCCGCAGCCCGGATACGATCGGGCGGCGAGGCGGCCGAAGCCGGCGCCCGAACCGGGCACGCGGTCCAGCCAAACCGACCGCGGCCCAGCGAGAGCGGATCCACTCTATGGACAGTCAGGAGCTTCCGTGCGGCAGTAT